>NZ_JBFRFR010000137.1:0-11979 GCF_052114925.1 Bradyrhizobium sp. 2TAF36
AGCCAGCCGATCCAGCGCCGCATTGGCGCCGGCTCCCTTCGGCATCAGCGCTTCCACAAAGCTCGGCTGTCCCGTCCGCTTGACCGCCATCGCTACCCTCCAAGGCTTTGCCCTAGGGAATCACAATTGACGAATTACGCAACAGGCCCCTTGTGGGAGAAGGTGGCGCGAAGCGCCGGATGAGGGGCTGCGTCCGCAAGCGCGGAGTTGAGTTTGCGGAGAGAGACCCTTCACCCGCCTCGCTTCGCGATGCACCCTCTCCCACAAGGGGAGAGGGGAAGAGCCTACAACGCCCGCACCTGCCAGAATCGCAGCGTCCGCCGCGCGTTCTCCGACGTCATTCGCGCGTAATTGCTTTTCGCCCTCGCGATATCAGCGGGTTTCATCGCGCCGGTGGCAAAGCGACTCTCGAGCACGGCGGCTGTGGTTTCCCAGCTGAGCTGGGCCGCCTTGCACGGCACCAGCAGGCCGTCCTCGCGCAGGCTCTGCATCAACGGGCGAATCACCTCGATGGTCGATCCGGACAGTGCCGCCAATGCAGCCACGGCTTCCTCGTAGCGCCGCTGCGTGGCGAAGCCGAGCAGCGTCGCTTCGGTCAGCTGGCCAGTCGCCTTGAGATTTGCGATGGCCCGCTTGGCGCCTTCGAAATCGCGCACGACCGACATCTCGCGCTCGACACCGACGGTCACGGCGGCGATCGCGCCCTGGATCTCCTCGAACAGATGCGGCGGTGCGCGCGACAGCAGCCGGGTCCGCACGGCATCCGTGGCCGAGCGCAGCAACCGGCGGCGCAAGTCGGACGGCAGGTCGACGCGGACGCCGACGCTCACGGCGAGCTCGGGATCGGCCTCGGCCTGCCCGACGATGACGGCAAATCCGTTTCCGGAAACGCGCGCGCCGGGATTGGCGGCAAGCCGCCGGCTGACGCTGGGATAGCGCCGCGCCAGCAGCGCATCGGTGACGATCTCCTTCAGCCACCAGCGACCGGCGACCGCGAGCAGATGCGATTCGCCCTTGCTGGAGGCGATCTTCACCAGCTCGCCATCGTCGAGGCGAGCGGATTCCTGGAGCACGGGGCCGGCGATGCGAATTTCGTCATTATTGGCGAGGCGGCGGATCACGGAGGGCGGCGCCTGCGCGATCGGCGCAAGCTGCGCGCTGATCTCGGCCAGCGCAACGCGTGCGCCCATGTCGGCGATGGCGCGCAGCTCGATGGTGCCGATCAGGCGCTCGAGCACGTCGTCGAACAGCGCGATCTGCTCGTTGCCAAAACTTCCGGCGGAGGAGAGGAACAGGTCGGTGACGCGGCGGGCCGTTTCCAGGCCCTTTTCCGCCGAGCCGAGCCGAATCGCTGATTCGACTTCATCGATGATCGAAAACTCGGCCGTGGACATGACGCGTTGCTCGTCCTGAGCGAATGACGGAAGCTTGTTCTAAGCAATCGCTATCAATAGAGACGAGCACTGAACGTTTCGTAAACCACGGGGCGGAAGGCGAGCACTGCTTTGCTCCCCGAACGGCCACTGCTCCTCATCCTGAGGAGCCCGCGAAGCGGGCGTCTCGAAGGATGGCCGCGGGCGACAGTCGGGCCTTCATGGTTCGAGACGGCGCTGACGCGCCTCCTCACCATGAGGGGCTAAAACTATTCCCCATTCCACCCGCAGGCGCGGAGCTTTTCGTGCATGTGGGGCGGGGCCGGCGCGACCACGCGGATCGGCTCCTTGTTCCGGGAGATAGGCACCACGATCTCGCGGGAATGCAGGTGCAGCCGCGGCTCGCCGAAGCGCGGGCCGTTGCCGTAAATGTTATCGCCGAAGATCGGCCAGCCGGTCGACGCCGAATGCACCCGCAATTGATGGGTTCGGCCGGTCACCGGTTCCATGGCGAGCCAGGTCAGCCCGTCGCTCCGGCCCATCACTTTCCAGTTGGTGATCGCCTTTTGGCCCTCGGGATCGGGTTTCTGCCACCAGCCGCGCTCGGCATTGAGCCGGCCGAGCGGCATGTCGATGTTGCCTTCGTCCTCGGCAGGGCCGCCCTCGACCACGGTCCAGTAGGTCTTGCCGATCTTGCCGTGCTTGAAGAGGAGGCCGAGCGAGGCCGTCGCCTTGCGATGGCGGCCGAGCACGAGGCAACCGGAGGTGTCCTTGTCCAGCCGGTGGGCCAGCACCGGCGGCCGCGGCAGGCCGAAACGAAGCGCGTCGAACGACGTTTCCAGATTGGCCCCGCCCTTGGGGCCGCGATGCACCGGCAGGCCGGCGGGCTTGTCGATGACCAGCATCAGCCCGTCGCGATGGAGCACGCGCGCCAGGATCTCGTCGGCGGTCAATTCGGGAACATCGAGCAATTGCAAGACTTTCGGTCAACACTTTCGTTTGGGAGCCGGAACGGCTAACACACCGCCACCATGAACGATACCACGTCAGATCCCCCCAAGCTGAGCTGGTGGCGCCGCCTGTCCAACGGGCTGAAGCGTACCTCGTCCTCGCTCGGGACCGCGGTCGCCGACCTCGTCACCAAGCGCAAGCTCGACCGCGCCATGCTCGACGACATCGAGGACGTGCTGCTGCGCGCCGACCTCGGCACGTCGGTCGCGGTGCGGATCGCGGACGCTGTCGGCACGGGGCGCTATGACAAGGCGATCTCGGCGGACGAGGTCAAGGACGTCGTCGCCACCGAGGTCGAGAAGGTGCTGGCGCCGGTGGCAAAGCCGCTCGAGATCGACGCGGGCAGGAAGCCGTTCGTCATCCTCGTCGTCGGCGTCAACGGCTCCGGCAAGACCACGACCATCGGAAAGCTCTCGCAAAAATTCGCATCCGAAGGCCGCAAGGTGATGCTGGCCGCCGGCGACACGTTTCGCGCGGCCGCGATCGAGCAGCTCAAGGTCTGGGGCGAGCGCACCAGGACGCCGGTTATCGCTGGCACCCAGGGCTCGGATTCGGCAAGCCTCGCCTTCAACGCGCTGACGGCAGCGAAGGAGCAGGCCATCGACGTGCTCCTGATCGACACCGCCGGCCGCCTGCAGAACAAGGCCGAGCTGATGAACGAGCTCGAAAAGGTCGTGCGCGTGATCCGCAAGGTGGACGACACTGCGCCGCATGCCGTGCTGCTTGTGCTCGACGCCACCGTCGGCCAGAACGCGCTGTCGCAGGTCGAGGCCTTCCATCGCRCGGCGGGGGTCACCGGCCTCGTGATGACGAAGCTCGACGGCACCGCGCGCGGCGGCATTCTGGTGGCGCTCGCGGAGAAATTCAAACTGCCGGTGCATTTCATCGGCGTCGGCGAAGGCGTCGACGATCTCGCGCCGTTCACCGCGCGCGATTTCGCCCGTGCGATCGCCGGAATCGAAAGCTGAGAATGGACAAGACCCAGCCGCATCCGCTGTTCAAGCTCGCGACCGAGCTCGGTCCGCTGCTCGTGTTCTTCTTCGTGAATGCGAAGTTCAATCTGTTCGCCGCGACCGGCGCCTTCATGGTTGCGATCGTCGCGGCGATGATCGCGTCCTATGTGGTGACGCGCCATATCCCGATCATGGCGATCGTGACAGGCGTGATCGTGCTGGTGTTCGGCACGCTGACGCTGGTGCTGCACGACGAGACCTTCATCAAGGTCAAGCCGACCATCATCTACGGCCTGTTCGCGGCGATCCTCGGCGGCGGCCTGTTGTTCGGCCGCTCCTTCATCGCCGTGATGTTCGACCAGATGTTCAACCTGACCCCGCAGGGCTGGCGCATCCTCACGCTGCGCTGGGCGCTGTTCTTCGCCGGCATGGCCATCCTGAACGAGATCGTCTGGCGCACCCAGAGCACGGACTTCTGGGTGAACTTCAAGGTGTTCGGCGTCACGCCGATCACGATGATCTTCGCCATCGCCCAGATGCCGCTGACCAAGCGCTACGGGATCGAGCCGGCGTCGCTGGAGGCGAGCGAGGCCGAGGCGGGGGATGTAAGGAAGGGGTAGCGTCAGCGCTTGCCGCGCGCCTTTCGTCCCGAAGACGTCTTGCGCGCCACCTTCGGAAGATCCTTGTCCGGGCCCACACCTTCCAGCCGGTGATCGGCAGAGAGTTGAACGGACAGCTCCGGTTGCGTGCCGGCAATGACGGTTCCGAGCGCCGTGATCGAAGGGACGAAGAAGTAGCCTCCGCCGGACGCCGTCACGAATTCTCCGTCGGCCTCGACCCGCGCCTGCTGCAATCCCTTGCCGAAAATGCCGCACCTGCGCACGCCGTCCGCCGCCGCCGCGTTCTGCCCGACGATCATGTCGTGGCCGCTCGGTGCCTTGGGTCGCGATTCGTCGTTGATCCAGCGCGCCTGGAGGAATTCGAATTGCTCCTCGATCGAGCTTTGAATGCTCAGGAACAACAATCCGCGCTCCGGTTCGCCCTCCACCTTCCTGGCGTAGCGATTTTTGAGTGACGGGCCGAAGGGGACGCCGACGCGCAGGAGTCTCCGCTCAAAGGTGGAGCTGCGCCCGCCCATATCCGAGGGCGCATCTCGCGTGTTCACCTTGCGGATGTGTGCGGCAAGCGGGCACGTCAGTCCGACCGGATCCGCCTCTGCCTGCGGAAACGGGTCCTTGCCGCCGATGAGCTTCAAGGCATGCGTGTTGGAAATCAAAGCGGAAGTGATTGTTGGCGAACGAGTTCTCACCCAGGTCCTCGTCGTCGCCCTCGGGCACCCGGTTGACGGGCGCTCCGCTCGGCCAACGTCCGACCAGCCGGGACGCAAGCGTTTTCTCGTCCATCTTGTCGAAGCCGGGAAGGGTGGAGAGACGCTCCGCTTCATCGCGCATCGTTCGCCAGAACAGGCCGACATCCTGCAGCAGGCGGCGATAGACCAGATATGACCCGTTTCGCATCCACCACGGTGATGGTTCGAGGACAGGGCCCGGTATCAGCGGGTCCGGGCCTGTTTGCGGATAACCGATGACGAATTCACCCGGCCAAACCAGATCCTGTCCCGGATAGCCATAGAGCGCGGCCGCCGGAAATTGTGAGCGGTCCACATATCTGTCGGTGATGAAGTCGTCATCTGCGCCGGATGCCCGTCCGCGGACGCCAGGTTGCGACACACCATCGTCGAAGCCGAAGTGCTCGTGACCGACCTGGCCCTCGACGTCGTCCCGGACATTGCCGACCTGCTCGTTGATCTTGGCGCCGGTGGCCACGAAGGCCTTCACGATCTCGTCCGCCCGCAGCCGGACAGATTTCCGGTCGTCGCCGGCGACGACCACGAGAATGTCGAGTTCCTCACTGGGCTTGCCGACGCTCCATGTCGTCGGATTGCCAGGCGTGCCCGGCGTCGTCGAGTCACCCAGCAAGGCGGAGCGCGCGACCATCCCGTTCTTGTACGCTACGCTCGGGATCAGCGCGGCGCCGACCGCGAGATCGAACAGTCCCTGGTAGCCGAAGCCGATCGCCACCAGGGGCGGGAACACCGTCTTCTGCTTCTGGTCGGAGGACTTGGAGCTGGGCGATTTGGCCAACTGCCGGTGTTCGCGGCGATCGCGCAAGGTGTCGGCCGCGGTCGAGATATCGGGCGTCAGCTTCGCCAGAAGCGTTCTGAGGCTCGCCATGTCGGCCTCTTTGCGCTGATAGCGAATGCCCAGCAGAATTTGATGCGGCTTCAGGAAGCCGGGCACCGCGATCCCCTGGATGTCGTCCATGTCGAGGACAGGCTCGAGCGGCCAAGGCATGTTACCGGCGCTGCTCATCGGACCCCCCTGACGGGCCGCGCGCTTGCAAGTGCTGCGCGGGTCACCCGCTGCTCCAGTTCTCCGCTTTCATGGACGAAGGCCGGGATGGTCCCGTTGGGCACCCCCATTCGCGAGCGTACGAAAACTTCGCGGGCGCCGACGGGATCGACATTTCCGACGGTCGGCATCGGCAGCGACGGATTGTTCGTCGAGCCAAGCGCCCCCGCCGCGCCGACGAGCTTGACCGTGATGCATTCGGCGATGTGCCCGCCGAACGCGATGGGAACGCCGCCGATCGTGATGTCGGACACCGTGAACTCGCCGCCGGGCACTTCCACGACCAAGCGCTCGATGAGATGAGGCTGCCCGCGCACGACATGAACGCAATCGTTCCTGCTCATGCCGCCGGGAAACTCCCAGCCTGCGAGGTCGATGTGATCCATGTAGAGCCCGACGGGGTTTGCCAGCGTGACCATGGCCCCCGCTCTGGCGAGCGCGTTCACGGTAGCGGCTATCGTCGGATCGCTGTTGCGGTTCGGCCCGCCCATGCCCGTGCCCGCGATGAATGCGTCGGGATCGACCACCGGATTGCCATGCGCATTATGATAGAGCTGGGTGGCGTCGGCGCCGAGCTGGATCTCGGCGGTCAGCGCGTTGGGCGGTGCGGTCAGGTGCACGATGCCGTGCGTCGTATTCCACTTGTTGTGGGGGTTGTAGTCGCCGGGATTCAAATTGCCGAAGGGCGAATTGATCGGCGTCTGCGCCTGGAGGTCCTTCATCTCGACCTTGGGGCTGACGAGCTTGCGATAGAGCTCCAGCACCAGATCCTTGGACCCCGGGAACGGGACACTCGATCCAGGCACCGTGCCACCATACATCGCGAACCAATATTCCGGTGGCTCGGACGTGAAGCATACGCGGCGGATACGGCCCGAATCCGGATCGCGGTCGACGTGCCATTCACAATATTCGACCAAAGGCCGGTAGAAGATGTCGTCGGGAAAGTCGACGCCCGGCGCGCCGGCGCCGGTACGCGCCGGTACGTCCGGGTTGTAGCGCCAATCATATCGATATGCCGACATCGGCCATAGCTGGTCGGCCTCGATCAGCGCGCGCCTCCGGCCGAAACGACGCAGCAACTCCTTGGGAAACGCATTCCAGAGAACCGCCTGCTCGATCGTCGGGCCGGGGTCGAACCGTACGGCGGAGAAGAAAGCGGAGCGCGCCGTCGCACCCTTTGCAACTTTCTGCAAGGCAGCTTCTTCTACGCCGATCGAGGAATCAAAGGCCTCGAGAACAAACTTGTGCCAGGCCTCGCGCTGTCCCTCAATGAGGTCGAAATCCGTCATCCGCGCGGGAGGGTCGTAGGCTTCGAGCAGCGCCATGCGCAATTCCTCGCTCACAAGCAATCGTCATAAAAATTCAAAAATGAAATCGATGACTGGAATGGCCGGTCACTGGTGGCGAGCCTAGCTCTCACCCTTTGGTTGTCAAGCAGGGTTGGTGAGAATTTCGCGAAGCAATGAGGGATGCCGGCAGGCCTCCACGTCTCTACTTCAACGCCTTCTCCATCTGCGGCAACAACACCGTGCGCAAATTGTCCGGCGTGATCGGTCCGACCAGTTTGTAGACGATGGTGCCTTCGCGCCCGACGACGAACGTCTCCGGCACGCCATAGACGCCCCATTCGATCGAGGCGCGGCCGTTGGCGTCCACACCGACGCGGCCGAACGGGTTGCCGTAGCGGCCGAGGAAACGGCGCGCGTTGTCGGCCGCGTCCTTGTAGTTGATGCCGACGAGCTGGAAGCGCTTGTCCTTGGCGAGCTCGGTCAGGAGCGGCGCCTCGTCATGGCAGGGCACGCACCAGGACGCCCAGACATTGACGAGGCTGACCTTGCCCTTGAACGCGGCGGGATCGAGGCCCGGCACCTGCAAATTGTCGGCCTGCAATCCCTCGAGCGCCGGCAGCGCGGTCTGCGGCGCCGGCCGGCCGATCAGCGCGGAGGGAATCCGCGAGGGATCGCCGCTGCCGAGCCGGAACCAGAACAGCAGCGCCAGGGCGATGAAGGCGATCAGCGGCAGCACCATCAGGAAGGTGCGGCGCTGCGGCGGAGCGGAAGTCGGTTGATCGCTCATGATTGATCGCTCATGGCGTGTCCGTTGCGCTACGTCCGGAGCGGCGGGTGACTCCGCTGCGGTCGAGATCGCGCAGACGCTCGGTCTGGCTGCGATAGTCGAGCACGATCCAGCCGATCAGGATCACGACCACGAGCGCCGCCGCGGCATAGGACGTCACGATGAAGGACGCGTAGGGACCAAGTGACATCGTCATGCGGCCTTCTGGCTCGCCTGCATCATCTGCAAGGAGCGGACGCGGCGGCGCAAAATCTCGTTGCGCATCGCCGCCAGGTGCAACGTGACGAACAGCAGCGTGAACGCGATGGCCATCAGCAGCAGCGGGATCAGGAACGATTTGTCGAGCGTCGAGCCGCCCATGCGCATCACCGACGCCGGCTGGTGCAGCGTGTTCCACCAGTCGACCGAGAACTTGATGATCGGCAGGTTGATCGCGCCGACCAGCGTCAGCACCGCGGCGGCGCGCGCCGCGCGCGAGGGATCTTCGACCGCGCGCCACAGCGCCATCAGGCCGAGATACATCAGGAAGAGGATCAGCACCGAGGTCAGCCGCGCGTCCCATTCCCAATAGGTGCCCCACATCGGCCGGCCCCACAGCGATCCCGTGAGCAGCGCGAGGAAGGTGAAGGCGGCGCCGATCGGCGCGGCGGCTTTGGCGGCGACGTCGGCGAGCGGATGCCGCCACACCAGCGTGCCCAATGAGGCGATGCTCATCACGCCCCAGACGAACATCGACAGCCAGGCGTTGGGCACGTGGATGAACATGATCTTCACCGTCGCGCCCTGCTGGTAGTCGTCGGGCGCGAGAGCGGACTGGTAGAGGCCGATGGTGAGCAGGATGACGGTCGCGGCCACAAGCCACGGCAGCAGCCGCGCCGTCAGCGCGAGGAACCGTGTCGGATTGGCGAGATCGATCAGCGTCATGGTATTCTGATAATCACAGGTCAGCACTCACGCAATCAGCATAAAAGCGCGCAGCGAAAGTTGATCGGGGTCAAGGGCAATCCGGTCCATTTCAATCGAGACCATGGCGCAGGCTCGCCGCCGCCGCGAAAGGGCCGATGACGAGGCTGACCAGCGACAGCGCGCACAGGATCGAGAACGGCGCGCCGAACGTCATGGGACCGACGATCACGGCCTGCGAGGCCGCGACGCCGAAAATCAGCACCGGGATCGACAGCGGCAGCACCAGCACGGCCATCAACAGTCCGCCCCGGTGCAGCGTCACCGCGAGCGCCGCGCCGATCATGCCGGTGAAAGTCAGCGCCGGCGTACCGGCCAGGAGCGTCAGCGCCACCGCCCCGGTTGCGACCATGTCGAGGTTGAGCAGCAGGCCGAGCACCGGGGTTGCGACAATCAGTGGCAGGCCCGCGGCCAGCCAATGCGCCAGCGCCTTGGCGGCGCAGGCGAGTTCCAGCGGCGTCCGGCTCATCGTGATCAGGTCGAGCGAGCCGTCCTCGTGGTCGGCCATGAACAGCCGGTCCAGGGTGAGCAGGCTCGCCAGCAGCGCGCCGAGCCACAGGATCGCCGGCCCCAGCCGCGACAGCAGCGCCAGATCCGGCCCCGCCGCGAACGGCATCAGGACGACGACGGTCAGGAAGAACAGCACGCCGATCAGCGCCCCGCCGCCGACGCGGAGCGCGATCCGGATATCCCGGYGGATGAGGGCGGACAGGGCGGTCATGGGGTGTATCCGATGGGCACGGCTGCACTCCCTCCCCCCTTGCGGGGGAGGGTCGGGGAGGGGGGTAGCCCCGGGAGAGATGTCTGTTTCGGGCAGATTGTCCGCAACAGAGCAGCCGCTTCCCAACTGCTTGAGCCCATAGAGCGCGCCGTGCCGCACCCCTCTCCCTGACCCTCCCCCGCATCCGCCTTCGCCAAGGCTTCGGCGGACAAGAGGGGGGAGGGAACGGAGAGGGCGGAGCCCAGCCGCTTAGAAAGCTGAGGGTCCGTCGGAATCATGTCATTTCCCCAATTCTCAGCTCCCGCGAATCGATGCCCAGCGGCGCATGGGTCGCCGCGATGATCAGGCCGCCCCGGGCCAGATGCTCCCGCATCAGGCCCTCGAACATGCCCTGGCCGGCCACGTCCAGCGCCGTGGTCGGCTCGTCCAGCAGCCAGACCGGGCGGCGCACCGTCAGCAGCCGGGCCAGCGACAGGCGGCGGCGCTGGCCGGCGGACAGGAAGGCGGCCGGCAAATGAGTGGCGTGATCGAGCCCGACGATGGCGAGGCTCTTCGCCGCATCACTGCGCTCGCCGCCCAGAAAATCAGCCCAGAATGACAGGTTTTCCGCCACGCTCAGTGCCGGCTTCAGGGCGTCGCGATGGCCGAGATAGTGGCACTGCTCCGGCAGTGTCAGTTCGGCATCGCCGCCATCGAGCGCGATTGTCCCGCCGGCCGGAATCAGCAGGCCCGCGATCAGCCGCAGCAGCGAGGTCTTGCCCGAGCCGTTGCGGCCCACGACCGCCACGGCCTCGCCCGAGATCGCCTCGAAATCGAGCCCGGAAAACACCTCACGGCCGCCGCGCACGCAGACGACCCCGCGTCCGGACAGCTGCATCTTGGCTTGTTTCAATCCGCTCAAAGCCTGGCCTCAGGAAATCTTGGGGTAGCGCATGGGAATTTTTGGCTCGCGGATTGCTGCGGCACGATTGTGGCTGTGGCGGCGCGGTTAGAAAGCTTCTATAAGCCCGGAACTACTTGATGCAGCAACTCAACCTGCCCCTGCAAGCGACCCAGCCGGACTCGCTGACGGTGTTAAAATACCCCTTGCCGGGTATAACTAACAATTGGGATTTCCTACATGACCTCGCTCGACAGCTTCAAATGCAAAAAGACCCTCAAGGTCGGCGCCAAGACCTATGTCTATTACAGCCTGCCCACGGCCGAGAAGAATGGTCTGAAGGGAATTTCGAAACTCCCCTATTCGATGAAGGTTCTGCTCGAGAACCTCCTGCGCAACGAGGACGGCCGCACGGTCAAGAAGGAAGACATCGTGGCGGTGTCGAAGTGGCTGCGCAAGAAGTCGCTGGAGCATGAGATCGCATTCCGCCCGGCCCGCGTGCTGATGCAGGATTTCACCGGCGTGCCGGCCGTCGTCGACCTCGCCGCGATGCGCAACGCGATGCAGAAGCTCGGCGGCGATGCCGAGAAGATCAATCCGCTGGTGCCGGTCGACCTCGTCATCGACCACTCCGTGATCGTGAATTTCTTCGGCGACAACAAGGCCTTCGGCAAGAACGTCACCGAGGAATACAAGCAGAACCAGGAGCGCTACGAGTTCCTGAAGTGGGGCCAGAAGGCGTTCTCGAACTTCTCGGTCGTGCCGCCCGGCACCGGCATCTGCCATCAGGTCAATCTCGAATATCTCTCCCAGACGGTCTGGACCAAGAAGGAGAAGATGACGGTCGGCAAGAAGACCGGCACCTTCGAGGTCGCCTATCCCGACTCGCTGGTCGGCACCGACTCCCACACCACCATGGTCAACGGTCTCGCCGTGCTCGGCTGGGGCGTCGGCGGCATCGAGGCGGAAGCCTGCATGCTCGGCCAGCCGCTGTCGATGCTGCTGCCCACCGTCGTCGGCTTCAAGCTGAAGGGTGCGATGAAGGAAGGCGTCACCGCGACCGACCTCGTGCTGACCGTGACGCAGATGCTGCGCAAGCTCGGCGTGGTCGGCAAGTTCGTCGAGTTCTTCGGCCCCGGCCTTGATCACCTGTCCGTCGCCGACAAGGCGACCATCGCCAACATGGCGCCGGAATATGGCGCGACCTGCGGCTTCTTCCCGGTCGACGCTGCTGCGCTCGATTACCTCAAGACCTCCGGCCGCGCTCCGGCGCGCGTCGCGCTGGTGCAGGCCTATGCCAAGGCGCAGGGCCTGTTCCGCACCGCCAAGTCGGCCGATCCGGTGTTCACGGAAACGCTGACCCTCGACCTCGGCGACGTCGTGCCCTCGATGGCCGGTCCGAAGCGTCCCGAAGGCCGCATCGCGCTGCCGTCGGTCGCCGAAGGCTTTTCGCTCGCGCTCGGAACCGAGTACAAGAAGACCGAAGAGCCCGGGAAGCGCTTTGCCGTCGACGGCAAGAACTACGAGATCGGTCATGGCGACGTCGTGATCGCTGCGATCACCTCCTGCACCAACACCTCGAATCCAA
>NZ_JBFRFR010000138.1:0-11853 GCF_052114925.1 Bradyrhizobium sp. 2TAF36
CGATCGCGGACACGACACGCTTGCGAAGATCCAGAGAATAAGGCTTGCCCATCCATGCTGGCCTCCAACCCAGCCAGAATGGTGAATCAGAAACACACCGATTTGGGAATCCCAAATCGATTCAACCTAACCCCATCCCGCTTTAGTGCTCGCCGCCCATCTGGGCGAGCAGCTCCTCGATATCGACATCGACCTGGCCCGCGGCCCTGACGTGACGAACTTCAAAACTGTTCGGCCGGAAGCGGTATTCGACGAGCCCGACTTCCTTGATCGCGATCCGGTCCTGGCGCTGGTCGTTGATCCTGAAGCCGGCCGACGGCGCCCAGACATGGCGGGTGTGGCGATAGGTGAAGTCGCGCCGCTGGTGCACGTGGCCGCTGGCGATGAGACGCAGGTCCACAGTCGAGAACATCTCGATCAAGCGCGCGCGTGCCGGCTGCGGCACGTAGCGAATCGAGGTCTCCGGCGTCTCGGGGTCGTCGGGCAGGTTGAGAAACATCGGCTTGTGCACGAACAGCGCGATCGGCCTGCCGTTGATGCGCRCCATTTCCCGGGACAACCAGTCGAACTGCTCAGCCTCGAATGCGAGCCCGGAATTCATCACCAGCGAGTTGAGGCCGATGAAGTGCCAGCCGGCCGCTTCGAACGACCAATGGTCTTCGCCGATGATGTCGCGGAATTGTTGGCGGTGCTTTTCCTCAACCGGCGGCTTGGGCGCAGGCCCGATCGCGGTTGGATTGTCGCCGATGTCGTGATTGCCGGGAATGTAGCAGCAGGCGACGGGCAGGGCGTCGTGCCGGCTCTTGGCGAATTCGACATCGTCGCGACTTGTCGGCCCGTCGAAGGAGACGTCGCCGGTGTTGACGACGAGGTCGGGCCTATCAGCGTCGATGTGTTCGCTGACGCGATCGAAGTTGGCGATCAGGCCGGGGAAGCGCCGGCCGAGATGGGTGTCGGAAATCTGCGTGAGGCGAAATTCGGACATGGGGTCAGCATACGCGTTGTCGCACGTCGGAACGATGACGGCGCGCGCATGCATCGCGATGAAACAAAGTTTAAAGCACGCGATAGCGGATCGTGTAGGCGTCCTGCGGCGCGACGCCGCCGGTGGCCGGCGAGGCGATGCGGTCAGCGAGGTGCCAGGGCCCGAACTGCTCGGAGCGATGCGGCTCGGYGGACWGGMGGAGGCGGAATTCGAACGTGCCCTTGCCGGGCAGGTTCACGACCAGCATGCGGTCGGCGGTGCGGTGGTTGAGCGCCACGGCGCCGCGCAGCACGGAGCGGCCATCACCGAGCTCGCGCACGCCGTCGACCAGCGCCAGCGTCTGGTTGCGGTCGGTGTGCAGCTCGATCTGGCTGTCGGACACCGCCGTCAGCGTTTCCCTGGGCATCCGGATCTCGAACTCGACCGCCGGCTTGGAGGGATTGAGGCCGAGATAGGCCAGCGCGGCGTGGCGCATGTCGTAGGCGGCGAAGGCGAACAGGGCGAGCGCGGCCAAAGTGGCGAGGCCATGCCTGACGACGTCGCGCCAGCTCCGGTAGCTCAGGCGGAAGTACACCGTCATCGCCAGCGCGACCGCGAGCGCCGCCGCCATGCCTGACAGCGCCGACATCAAGGCGCCGAGCCGGCCGTCCGCGGATTCGGTCAAAAGGCTTGGGAGGGTGTTCATGTCAGTCTCTTGGCGCTAGCTCGCCTTGCGGCCTCAAGGGGCCGAAATCGCTTTAACTATCGGCCTTTGGTCGCGGGACCGGGAACACCGGTTCAACTCGTTGATTGTCAGCGCCAGCAGTCGCGGCTAATGACGGTCCGCGGTGTTCCGCCTTACGGGAAAGTTCCGATGTCCATCCAAATGGTTTTGCTGCCTGTCTTCGTGCAGGTCGGTCTCACCTTCGCACTCCTGATCGGAATGGTACTGGCGCGCCGGCGCTCGCTGGTCTCCGGCGAGACCAAGAGCCGCGACATTGCGCTGGGCGAGCAGTTCGAATTGCCGGTGCTGTTCTACGCGCTGATCGCCCTGGCGCTGCCCTTGCGCCATGCCGATCTCTTCATCGTGCTGATGTCCTGGGTGTTCGTGGTGACGCGCTTTGCCCATGCCGGCGTGTTCGTCTCCTCCAACGATCCCGGCCGGCGCTCCACGATCTGGCTCGCGGGCGTGCTTGTGCTGCTCGCGATGTGGATCTACTTCGCGCTGAAGATGCTGTTGTTGATCTGATGCACGCATGATCCGGACCCGGAGGGCCGAGTTAGCGCAAAGTGGATACCGGTTTTCCGACAAGATCAGCGCAAAACAAAAATAGCCATTCCTGACCTGAAAGATTCAAATGACTCCCGCTGCCCGGCTGTCCGCAGCCATCGAACTGATCGACACCATCGAGAAGGACCGCGTGCCCGCGGCCAAGGCGCTGAAGGAGTGGGGCACCGCGCACCGCTTCGCCGGCTCCGGCGACCGCGCCGCCATCGCCGGCCTCGTCTGGGACGTGCTGCGCCGCTATGCCTCGAGCGCTTTCCTGATGGACGCCGACACCGCACGCGCCCGGCTGATCGGCATGCTCCGCCTCGAGCGCAACATGGACGCGGCCACCATGGGCGCGCTGTTCGACGGCAGCCGGTTTGCACCGGCGCCGTTGACCGAGGCCGAGCAGGCCGCGCTGGCCTCGCGTTCCCTCGAGGACGCGCCGGCCGCGATCGTCGGGGATTATCCTGATTGGCTCGACCCGTACTTTGCAAAAGTGTTCGGCGAGGACCGCGCCGCGGAGGCGGCCGCGATGGCGAGCCGGGCGCCGCTGGATTTGCGCGTCAACACGCTAAAATCCAATCGTGACAAGGTGCTGCGCGGGCTTGCTCATCTTCATGCGGAACCGACGCCATGGTCCGCAAACGGCCTGCGTATCGAGCTTTCGGCCGATGCACGCAACCCGGGCCTCCAGGCGGAGGAGGATTTCATCAAGGGCGCCGTTGAAGTTCAGGATGAGGGATCGCAGCTTGCGGCCAGCTTCACCGCGGCAAAACCCGGCGAGCAGGTGATCGATCTCTGCGCCGGCGCCGGCGGCAAGACGCTGGCACTCGCAGCCATGATGCAGGGCAAGGGCCGGCTGATCGCCACCGACAGCGACAAGCGCCAGCTTGCCCCGATCCACGAACGCCTGTCGCGCGCCGGCGTCCACAATGCCGATGTCCGCACGCCCAAGGGCGAGGCCGATCCGCTGGCCGACATCAGCGGCACCGCCGACCTCGTCGTGATCGATGCGCCCTGCACGGGAACCGGCACCTGGCGCCGCAACCCCGACGCCAAATGGCGCATGCGCCCCGGCGCGCTGGAGATCCGCCTGCGCGATCAGGCCGAGGTGCTGGAGCGCGCCGTGYCGCTGGTCAAGGCCGGCGGCCGCATCGCCTACATCACCTGTTCGGTGCTGGCGGAAGAGAACGGCGAGCAGGTGAGGGCGTTCGTGGGGCGCCATCCCGAATTCGCAGTCGTGCCGCCGGAGCAGACCGCAAGCGTGCTCTGGGACAAGGCGGAGGATTTTGCGAAGGCCGCGCTGCAGTCGGACGAAGGCTGGCTGATGACGCCGCGGCGGACGGGGACGGACGGGTTCTTCGTCTCGGTGCTGAAGAAGACGTAGCTCTCGTAGTGACCCTCGTAGGGTGGGCAAAGCGAAGCGTGCCCACCATTCGTAGTGTGAAAGATGGTGGGCACGGCGCGCGAAGAGCGCGCCTTTGCCCACCCTACGGCACCGCGTGTGCCGCGCCGCAGTTCCCCAAAACAAAAACCCCGCGAACCGAAGCTCGCGGGGCTTTCTAACTCGACGTTCTGCCGGTACGTCCGTGGTCAGAACGGTGCGTGGGCGTTAGCCGACGCGGAGATTGTCAGCCGACGACTTGCCGCTGCGGCGGTCGGCGACGATGTCGAACGAGACCTTCTGACCCTCGTTGAGGGAGGAGAGGCCAGCGCGCTCGACGGCGCTGATGTGAACGAACACGTCCTTCTGGCCGTCATCCGGCTGGATGAAACCATAACCCTTTTGGGTGTTGAACCACTTCACGGTGCCCATAGCCATGGGAATTTCCTTTAGTTAGTTAGAGAGGATACGCACGTGGACCGGTACGCAAAATGGCGCCCATGATCCTGTTCAGTCGATGTTTGGGGAAGTCATCTGAAGCGTGCGCGCCCGTCTGCAACGAAGCGAAGCGGCCCAGTCGTTCGGCCAAGTATCGATGATCACAATATAGCGAGAATTTGGGGCTACTTCAAGGCACCACCCGTGGGCCGGCATGTGGCGCGGCTTTGCTATTTTGCGGTGCAAATGAGCCGCCCGACAGCCCTCAATCCACGATGAAAAGCGTCGCCCCCGTGGCCGTCGAGGACCGGTGCGCGGCGTCGCCGAAGTCCGAGACCTGGTAGCTCATCCCCGCCGTCAGCTTGAATTTCCGCCCGTCGCGCAGCTCGCTGTCGAGCTCGCCCTCGAGCACGTAGAGCACGTGGCCGCGGTCGCACCAATGATCGGCGAGATAGCCCGGCGAATACTCGACCATCCGCACCCGGAGATCGCCGATGTTGAGCGTCCGCCACTTGGCCTGCCCGGTCTCGCCGGGATGCGTGGTGGCCTCGACCTTGCTCCAGTCGGTTACGGTGAAGGGGGAGGCGGGGAGTTTCATGGGTGGTGATCCTGTCTCAGAGCCGGCGGGCGCAGTGTTAGCGCACGCTCGTCCGGCAGTCTCCGTCATTGCGAGCGATCCTCGGTGTCATCGCCCGACTTGATCGGGCGATCCAGTATTCCAGAGGCCGCGCCGTGATGCGGAAAAGCCGCGGCGTACTGGATTCCCCGCTTGCGCGGGGAATGACAGCGGTGGATGGGGCGGCACCGTCTGCACACGATAAGCGCGTGGCCGACAGCAATGCGCGCAAGCGTCAATGCACCAAATGGTTCGCCGACCCCTGCACGATCAGCCCCGCATCATTCACCCGCAGATATTCGCAAATCCGCTTGCCCCGCTCGTTCTCGTAAAACACCACGACGCTATCAGGGCTGACGAACAGGTCGATCAGCGCAAAATGCAGCTCCGGCAACAGGGCGAGCGCCTTGCCCCAATACGCCCGCAAGGCGTCCTTGCCGCGCACGGTGCCGCTGGAATCGAACCCCATCGCGGGGATGCGGTCCGAGGTCATCACGGTGTCCTCGGCGTAGAGCGTCAGCACGCGCTCGAGATCCCGCGCGTTCCAGGCCTCGACCCAGGTCCGGCCGAGCGCGGCGAGCGTCGATGGCTGATGGTGCTGTGGCATGGCGTTCTCCCCTGATTGCCCCCTGTTTGGCGTGAGGGCATATTAGGTCAATAATACTGACCTATATCCATTTGTCCATGCCCAAAGAAGAATGTGGGCGCGCGCATCGCGCGGTTGCGGGCAGGGGCACGGTCGCGTATTTGCTGGCCATGACAGCAGCACAGAACGACCGCTCCGCGTCGACGCCCTCGGTGGCCTCGGCGCACGACAAGATTCTCATCGTCGACTTCGGCAGCCAGGTGACGCAGCTGATCGCGCGTCGCGTGCGCGAGGACGGCGTCTATTGCGAGATCGTCCCGTTCAACAAGGCCGAAGAAGCCTTCAAGGAGATGAAACCCAAAGCGGTGATCCTCTCCGGCGGCCCTGAGTCGGTGCATGAGGCCGGCTCGCCCCGCGCCCCGCAACTGATCTTCGCCTCCGGCGTGCCGGTGCTCGGCATCTGCTATGGCCAGATGACCATGGCGGAGCAACTCGGCGGCACCGTCGAGGGCGGCCATCATCGCGAATTCGGCCGCGCCGATGTCGAGGTGAAGGCGCCGAGCAAGCTGTTCGAGGACGTCTGGTCGCCGGGCGGCAAGAACCAGGTCTGGATGAGCCATGGCGATCGCATCACAAAAATGCCGCCGGGCTTCTCGGTGGCCGGCACCTCGCCGAACGCGCCGTTCGCGATCATCCAGGACGAGGCGCGCAAGTACTACGGCCTGATGTTCCACCCCGAAGTGGTGCACACGCCTGACGGCGCCAAACTGATCCGCAACTTCGTGCGCAAGATCGCCGGCCTCTCCGGCGACTGGACCATGCGCGCCTTCCGCGAGGAGGAGATCGCGAAGATCCGCGCCCAGGTCGGCAAGGGCAAGGTGCTCTGCGGCCTGTCCGGCGGCGTCGATTCGGCCGTCGCGGCCGTGCTGATCCATGAAGCGATCGGCGACCAGCTCACCTGCGTGTTCGTCGATCACGGCATGCTGCGTCTCGACGAAGCCAAGACCGTGGTCGACCTGTTCCGCCACCACTACAACATCCCGCTCGTGCACGTGGATGCCTCGAAGCAATTCTTGGGCGAGCTCGAAGGCGTCACCGACCCCGAGACCAAGCGCAAGACCATCGGCCGCCTCTTCATCGAAGTGTTCGAGGCGGAGGCCAAGAAGATCGGCGGCGCCGACTTCCTCGCGCAGGGCACGCTCTATCCCGATGTGATCGAGAGCGTCTCCTTCACCGGCGGCCCCTCGGTGACGATCAAGTCGCACCACAATGTCGGCGGTCTGCCCGAGCGCATGAACATGAAGCTCGTCGAGCCGCTGCGCGAGCTGTTCAAGGACGAGGTGCGCAAGCTCGGCTATGAGCTCGGCCTGCCCGAAATCTTCGTCGGCCGCCACCCGTTCCCGGGTCCGGGCCTTGCCATCCGCTGCCCCGGCGACATCAYGAAGGACAAGCTCGACATCCTGCGCAAGGCCGACGCCGTCTACATCGACCAGATCCGCAAGCACGGCCTCTACGACGACATCTGGCAGGCCTTTGCCGTGCTGCTCCCGGTGAAGACAGTGGGCGTCATGGGCGACGGCCGCACCTACGACTATGTCGTGGGCCTCCGCGCCGTCACCTCCACCGACGGCATGACCGCCGACTTCTACCAGTTCGACATGAAGTTTCTCGGCGAGACCGCCACGCGCATCATCAACGAGGTGAAGGGCGTGAACCGGGTGGTGTACGACGTGACCAGCAAGCCACCTGGGACGATTGAGTGGGAGTGAGGGGGAGTCGTCGAAGATTAGTCGTAGCTACCGAAGGAAGTTGGGAGAACTAGCCGTTGATCCGTCACAAGGCAGCAGACGTCACCATCTTGGGGCCATGCATAAATGCCATGTGCCCAAAGTATCCTTTCAAAATGGCGACTAAGTCTTACAACCATCGACATGTTTAGTCCGGCGGAATCTGTTTCGTAGACGGCTGCCAGATCTCGCCCGAACAATTCTAGCCATTTATCCAAGCCACGGGATTGCAGACGCACCGGCAAATCGTCCCCCTCAAATCCCTGGCCCTCCGACAGGCCCGCACGGTGGCCTAGCCAGTCAGCTGCATGCTGTAAGATCGCAGAGATGCATTCGACGGATCGCCGCGTCACATTGCCTACATCACCCGTCTTCTGACTGAGTACGCGTTCCTCAGCTAACTTACGTTCCGTGAATTAGATGCTGGTGATCACGAGTTCGGCATATCTTTGTCCCATGTCTGGTGCGAGGAAGGCGCTTTCGCGAGCGCTGAACCATCCACAAGGTGTCATTGCAACGGCCGAGTGCAGTTGAGCAGCTAAGAGATCTGGGGGCATTTCGCAGCGTTGATCGGCGAAGAGCGTGCTGTGTGCTACAATCACCAACATCTTCGCTACGATATAGAGCCCGCTAGCCCTCGTCTCGTCGTCGTCGGAGAGGCAAGCTTGCGCAACGTCCGCATTGAGAACAATCTGTTGCTTCCTCGTTCCATCGCGTTGCAGGCTGACTGTTCTGGCTATACCTGCGCCATATTCAAGGGCGTCGCTCTTTGCAGGTGGCAATTCGGGGGCGCCTCGGTCTAAGCAAGCAAGCGCCGCTCCATAGTCTTTGGCGATCGTGAAGCCATCGAGGTTTTGCAGGGGAAGCCGCCGGCGTGAGAGTTCTGCTACTATGACCTGAAATACCTCCCCTAGCTGCTTGGCAAGCGCTTCATCGCCGAAGTCCGCAAGACGGATAGTATACTTGAAGTCAAGTAGTTCGAAGTCATTGCTGTGAGAGCGCGCAGATATCTCTGGAGTGGACACTCCTTCCATGCTGGCGCTATCCATTGCTAGCTCGATCGCTTGTCGAACCGCAGTCATAGGGCCCGATCCAATCAAGGCGACAACATCATTGTCATATGGGCGTGCGCCGATAAAGAATGCCTCGCTGCAAGCAGCGGCGCGGTGGTTCAAGGTGGTTAGATCTAATCGATCCTCATTTGCGGCAACACCTATGAGGATGCGCTCTCTCGAAATCGGCAGCGCCAATCGACGGACGTCTGCCGCGCGCGAGAATAAAAGCGGCACAAGACGTTCGTTGGCCTCGGTAGCTAGCGCAACACAGTCAGGCAAAATTAGATCCTCGCCAGCTTCGACCGTCCAGGACAAGCTTGATAAGGCTGTCACCCATGCATTATCGCCAGACGAGGTTTGAAGGATTTCATTGTGCGCGTCGCGTATCTTGCTTGTTAGATCGCCGAATATATGTGGAAGAAGTGGTGCGAATGATTTTGTGATGTTGCGCACTATGTCATCCCCGTTTTCTCTCACCAGGAACGACATTATTCGTTCCGTGAACGGGATTGGAATTCCGCTAGAAGCAAGTTCAAATGCCTTGCCCCGAATGCTTTCGGTGACGCGTGGTGCAATTTCATAAGAATTGAACCCAAACATTCTCTCCAAACTCGAAGGATCTGAAAAGATTGATTGTATCTTTTCGGACACGCTCGAAAATCCCTTGGACATCAATGTTCGGAGGTGATTGGTGCGCATTACAAGGTGAACCACAAAGTGCGCGGCAATGTCGGAATTGACAGCGCTCCCGATTGGTGTCGCGCGCAGGTCGTTGATTGTGCCGCTAAGGTCGCTCTCGATGTTGGTAATGATATCATCGAGCGTCAGTTCGCCTCCGGACGACTCTTTTGAGTAGAACCATTCTTCGACGCCGACGTCACGAATGCTAACAAGCCTGGGTTCGATTGGTCGTCGGTGAAGCCAAGTTCGTTCAGCTTGTTGACTGGGATCGTGAAGAAAGCCGCGCTGGAGCAGCCGCGGAACATAGTGTTGACGCTTGCCGGCCATAGTGCCCTTCGTTCCAGAATCATCCTTCGGTCGAATAGTATACCGTATGCCGCTAGGGGTGGTGCAATCTCCATCACCGGTAGTAAGGCCGTTGATCTCGCCCGCGCCCCGCCGCCCAATTTGCCGCACCTCCGCTGTGAACCATCACACACACACGCTCACATCAATCATGTGACAAAACGCCTGCTGTGATTGTGGCGGCCAACCCCGACCACATCAGCTCCAGATGAGCTGCGTACGTCAGAACGACATGTTACTCCTCCGTCGGGCGTCTCCCCCGCTCTTGGAACGGCGCCGATACGCCGATTACTGCTCCTTCCTAAACAAGTCCTGGAAGATGAGCTGGCCCCAGATGCGGCCGCGTGCGTGCACCAGCGCGCCACCCTCGTTGAGCTTTCCCAGCTTGACGGGGGCGAAGCCGAGTTGTTTGGCCAAGGCCGCCACGGGAGCGGTCGCGTCCTCGTCGTCACCAGACAGGAAGACGACCCGGTGCCCGCCCTCGACGATTGGATCGGCAGCCAGGGTGGCCGCAACCAGGTGATTGAAACCTTTCACGAGCTTGGCGCCGGTGAACGCCTTCGCGACGAAGGCGGAGGACGGGAGACCGTCCAGCTCCTCAGGGGGAACCAACGCGTTCATCGCGTCGATGATCGTCTTGCCTTTCCAGCTCGGCAGGGCCTTCGCAACCTCGCGATGCTCCCCGAACGGGACCGCCAGGATGATCGTGCCGGCCTCGAGTGCTTCCCGCAGCGACTTGGCGACGACCGTGGGGCCAATCGCCCGAGCCTGCGGCGCCAACGCCTCGGGCGGCCGGCGGCTCGCGACTGTTACCTCGATGTTCTTACGGGCGAAGGCGCGGGCGAGGGCCTGGCCTACCTTGCCGAATCCTATGATTGCGTAACTCATCATGTTTCTCCGATTTTCAGATGGCCGAGAAGCCGCCGTCGACAGACAACTCCACCCCGTTCRCGAAGCTGGAATCGTCTGAAGCAAGAAACAGCGCGACCGCCGCAATTTCCTCTGGACGACCCATCTTTCCTCGCGGGATCAGGGATTCGAACATCCGCTTCGCCTCCTCGGTGAGAACCTGGTCCTGCATCGGCGTGGCGATCGGCCCCGGGCTCAGCACGTTCACCCGGATATTCCTGCCCTTCAGTTCGTTGAGCCAAGTGCGTGCGAATGAGCGCAACGCCGCCTTGCTCGCCGCATACACGCCGTAACCGGGAAAACCTTTCACCGACGCAACCGACCCGGTCATGAAGATCGATCCGCCATCGCGAAACAGCGGCAACGCCTTCTGAACCGTGAACAGCGTGCCGCGCGTATTCAGGCCGAAGGCCGCATCGAAATGCTGCTCGGTAATCTCGCCCAGTGGGACGGCTTCGCCGATGCCGGCGCTCGCGTACAGGACGTCGATCTTGCCCTTGTCCCGCTTGACCGTGTCGAACAGACGGTCGAGGTCGTCGAGATTGGCCGCGTCGCCGCGCACGCCGGTCACGTTCCGGCCGATCAGCCTGACGGCCTCGTCGAGCGCCTCCTGCCTTCGGCCCGTGATGAAGACATAGGCGCCTTCTTCAACGAACCGCCTGGCGCTCGCCAGCGCCATGCCGCTCGATCCACCCGTGACGACTGCAACCTTACCTTCAAGCTTTCCCATGACTTCTCCTTTGAGACTCCGCCTTTGGTCGTTCGGGGAGGCCCCCGAGGACCTCGACATAGGTCCGTCGTCGTCAGGCGTTGAGTGCGGAAGCGCGCACATCGGTGGTGCGAAATCGATCCGGCTGGACGATTGACGCCAGCCGCGACGATCGCTGTCCGCCGTCCGGAATTGGGCCGCGCCTGGCGGCATGGGCTATGATCACCGCCCGTGCTACCCAGATACGAGATGCTGTTCGATGTGTTGGACACGGGCACTGGAAGGCGCACCCCGGCGGTGCAGGATTGCACCATGATCGACTGGGACGACGTTCGCTACTTTCTTGCCGTCGCGCGCGGAGGCTCGGTGCGGGCCGCCGCCGAGCGCCTCGGGGTGAACCATTCAACCGTGTTGCGACGCGTCGCCCAACTGGAGGAACGGCTCGGGGCGCTCATGTTCGAGAAGCTGCCTTCGGGTTACCGCCTGACGGCTGCAGGGGAGGAGGTTCTCGAACTTGCGGACCAGATGGAAGCGTCGTCGCACCAGCTGGAGACGCGCGTCTTCGGCCGCGACCAGAGCGTGCGCGGGCTTCTGCGGGTGACGCTGGCACCGCCGCTGGCGACACACCTGCTCATGCCTGATTTCGCCGACTTCGCGCGTCTGCATCCGGACATCGAGATGGACATCCTGTCGTTCGGCGAGCTGGCAAATCTGACCAACCGAGAGGCCGACGTCGCGATCCGCGTCGTCTACGACCGCAAAACCCTGCCGCTCAATCTTCACGGCCTGAAGGGACCGGAGCTGTTCGGCGGCGTCTACATGTCCCGGGATCGACTAGCCGCGTGGCGTGCAGGCGCGCCTGATCCTATCAGGTGGATCGTCATCAGCATTCATGGAATTCCGGATTGGGCCAGCGAGGGTGAGGTTCGCGCCGCCGAGGTTCCGTTCAGGGTCACAGATGCCGGGGCGCAGATCGTTGCTGTACGGCAAGGGCTCGGGATCACGACGCTGCCGTGCTTCGTCGGAGATGCCGATCCCTTGCTGGTGAGGGTGCCGGGCACCGACCTGCACATGTACGGAACGCTCTGGCTTCTCACACAGGGGGAGAC
>NZ_JBFRFR010000139.1:0-11762 GCF_052114925.1 Bradyrhizobium sp. 2TAF36
AAGCTGAACGATGTCGATCCGCTTGCCTATCTGACCGATGCCCTCACCAGGATCGTCAACGGCCATCCAAACAGCAACATCGATGAGCTGCTTCCGTGGGCCTATTGCCGTCACGACCTCAAAGCCGTGGCCTGAGAACGACGCTTACGCTGATCCGGTCTACGTCATAGGAATAGACGCAAACGGTAAGCCGCGCGGCGCTCGGTTCGCCGAGCTGAAGGACAGCATCGTATCCGCGGCCGTGGATCTCAAGTGCCGCGTGCTGATCAATCCACCTGCGGCAGTGTCAGCGCTGGGTATGAAGCTTCCAGTGGGACGAGTGTACGGAGGCGGCAAGGTCGTAAAGCTGTTCGTCCCGAATATCAGGCGTGAACTCTACGATAAGATATTGGAAGCGGCGGGTCCGCTTGCAGACGGAGGGCCTGCCGCCGAAAGAGCCGATGTTCCGGGTCAGGCTTCCGAGAACCCTCAGGCAAAAAGCGAAACGGATGCTGCGGCGGACAACGTGAGGTGCATCTCGCCGGTAACATCGGGGTTGCCGCGCAGTTGGGAGGAAATCACCGTAGGCCACATGGTGCTGGCCCACGAGTCGCCTGACGATGGCTGGTGGGAGGCGGTGGTTATAAAGCGCGAGGACGAGATTCTGACCTTGCGGTATCGCGACGCACCCAAGCTGCCGAAGTTCATCAGGCACATCAACACGGTCGCGTTGGTCAACCCCGGTCCCGGCTGATCTACCCACCCTCGTCTGCAAATTGGCTCGGGCTGAGGCCCGGGCCACCCCTTCTACCCCATGCGCCGGACAGATTCCGGCATTCCCCAAAACATCAGCGGAGAAAGCAACCATGTCGGTTGAACGGATTCGTTTTCTCAATGATCAGCTTCGGACAACTCTCACGGGCGGCAGGGCCTTCATGACGCCGGGCATAGCCGCGCTCGGACCCGAGGCCGTTCAGCGTCTACTCATAGCTATAGCGAAGTTCGACGCCTTCTCTACAGCAAACGATCCGCACGGTGAGCGAGACTTCGGCATGCTTGGATTTGAGGGCTTGTCCGTCATCTTCAAGATCGAATATTTCGACGCGAATTTCGAGTTCGGTTCACCCGACCCAGCAGATCCCACCGTCACCCAGCGAGTGATCACGGTCATGCTGGCCGAAGAATATTAGACGACTGCTGGGCGGACAACGTACCACCGCTAGTCAGAAAGAAGTTTCGTCAAAGGTACGGAAAGCGCCTCAGCGATACGGGCCATAACCAACAGGCTGGGGTTACGTTTGCCTCGCTCGATCCCGCCCATATAGGTCAAGTCGATCTCGGCCTCAAAGGCCAACTTCTCCTGCGTCATCCGTCGTTGCTGACGGATCTTCCGAACATTCCTCCCCAACACCGCGCGCCAATCCTGCATTGCGGGATCGAGCACCATCAGGCATATAGTCTCTAGGGAATATAGTCCCTATTCGTATCAACCTGTGCGGTCGCGCCAACGAAAGCATCGAAAGGATCGCACAATGTCCAGCGCCGAAAGCTCTTACCAGCAAAGCTTCCTTCAGCGTGTTTCCACCCCATTATTTCTTGTTCTGTCTCTGCTCCTAGTCTTCATCGGCACTTCCCTGTCCGTCCTTGCGGCCATGATGGTGTGCGTTATCGCTGGTGTTGAGAACGCCGACCTGCAGGCCCGCATAGGTTTGGCCGCGACGCTTATCGGCTTTGTTGGATCAATCTATCTGCCGATCAGAGCAAGGCGCTCTCCGCCTTCGCAGCAGCAGCAATCGCGAACAACTGCAAGCGCTCCCCCGCCTTTGCCGATTGTCCACACGGTGCAAGACGACATCCGCCGAAGCAACGTGTCCGCTGAGGGCGACGAGCATGAGATGGCCGCCGAACCCGATAGTGAAGATATCGAGGGCGATGTCTATCCGATGCCCATCGATTCAAATCGAATAGTCGATTGGTTGAAGGTCTGCACCACCCCGGTCTTGATCGCCTTCAACGCCGCCGTCGTCTTTGTCGCTCTCGCCGCGACGCTTTCTCCGACGTTTGGGATGATCGGATTTGTTGTCGTACCGATAGCTTGCGTTTCTGCTTTAACGTCCCACCTCATGGGCACCCACTTTAACGTCCCCGGTGATCGACTCTCTTACCCATATTTTGCTTGGCGGCTGGGCTTGCCGTTGTCTCGTATTCACGACGCGAATGCGCAGACCATTAACAAGCGTGGGGTCGATGTTCTTGCGAGCTTGGGCGAAAAGAATCCGAAATACAAAACCGTGCACCACTACCATGTGAATCTGTCGGGAGATTTTGGTGCACGGCGCTTGATGTTCCGCTCCAAATTCAAACGCGATCAATTTCTGAGCATTCTGCGAACGATCCGGCCTGACGWGCGGATCACGCGATGGTCTTAACGCGTGAAGCACTTTCCACGCCGAGCATTTGATGGGCAGCAGATCAGGTTCAGCAACATGAGGCAGGGGTCAATTTTCCAATGAAGCAGATTGTTTTCTCAATGGTCGCCATCATCGTCCTATTCTTCGGCCCGGCGAACGCCGAGATGGTCAAGATTCCTTGGCATACTTCAACGCAATCGTCGCCATGGATTCCCGGCAACGAATATATAGACGGCTGGTCAAAGAACTTTATGAACGGGACCGTCGAAGAAAAAGGAAAGGTGAAGGCCGACGGCGAATTGCAAGCCGAGATGATCCGGCCGCACGGCACCAGAGGTCCCATCCCGTTCGTGCTAATGCTGCACGGTTGCTCCGGAGCTCGTGAATGGAAGTGGGCGAGCGACTATGGCGAAAACCTAGTCCGGGCAGGTTATGGCATCTTGGTGCTCGACAGCTTTACTACGCGAGGTCTGGGGCCCGACGGTGTTTGTTCAGATCCAAGTCAACTAAATTGGGCGCGGCGTCGGGCTGATGATGCTTATGCCGCATTGGATTGGCTGATCGACCAAAAGTTCGCTGATTCCAAGCACGTCTATGTTGTTGGTCGCAGCAACGGGGCAACCACGACGCTAATCATCATGAACCGCCTGATCGGCGATCTGCACGCGCATATGTTCGCCGGAGGTTTCGCTATGCAACCCTCATGCTATCTGATGAAAAACGTCGAGTTTTATGGTCCCGTTCATCTATTCCTTGCCGAGAAGGATGAGGCCACCAGTCCGGTCCTCTGCGGCCAAATGGCCGAGAGCAAGCGCGCGATTCCTGTTCAGGCCACTCTATGGAAGGGAGCCTACCATGCCTTTGAAGATCATTATTCAGTCCACATGTTTCACGGCTACCACATCGGTTACAATGCAGCAGCGGCCGAAGGCACAATCAAAGCCATCATCGCTGATCTGAACGTGGCTCAAAAAGCAACGAGGTAACCCAACAGCAGTTGCGCGTCGTCAGAGCGAAAGCAACGCTAGTTGCCGCTAATGACAACGTGGGCCTATCGCCGTCGAGCCAATAAGCGGGCGCACAGAACGTTGCCCGCTTATCTCACCACACTCTGGCTCGCGGCTAGTTCAAGACCAAAATCGAGTCTTCGTCCAATCTACCGTGCTTGAACGCTTTCAAAGTATAATCGGCCATGGTCCCGTAGCTGATCGGCGTTACATGTATCCGCGCCAGTCGATCATTCAGATAGAACCTGCTTCGGTCGCGGAAATGCTGATCGAGAGGCACCTTCAACCTCGATTGAAGACCCCACAATCTGTTCTGAACCCCGCTCGGTAGAATCGATAAACTTGGAGGGGGCACTAAAGCGATTGTATTGAAGTGAAGGCCATCATTCGCCACTACAAGGCGATCTGCTTCGACTCGATCACGTTTGAATACGCGTAGATCAGGACTCCCAACAAAGATCGGCCGCATGTGAGCCCAGTTACGATGGTTCGGGCGATGGATCATGTGCTTAGCTAGAGTCCAATGCACGCGCTCCACTTCTTGTCGCATGGTATCCATATGGTTCTGACGTGAACCCGGCAGTTGGTTGAACATGAGGTTCACGAAGTATCCTTCGCGCCCCTCGTCCATCTTTTCAGCTATCATGCTTGAATAGGCTTCCACGATGGCTTCTCTATAATGAAAGCCATAGGTAGCTTGATGTTGTGTCATCGTTGGTCCATTGATGTTAGTGATTTGAATGATCTATTCAGACATGCCTCTCCATATGGAGAGGGTGATTTCTCCATGTTGAAGTACCGCGCATCGGGACAACCACTGAGCGCGTCGGCTATGTCATTCTGAATTAGCTATTTACAAGATTGCCCGTCGGACACCGCGAGCGTACAAGCGGATCATCGAGCGCAAGTGCGGGCTGCCCTGTTCAAGATCCCATACGGCGTAGGCGGGCGTCATTCCCCTAGTAAGGTCGATCAGCCCCGGTCGCGTTTGTCAGCACAACCGCGACCTCGATCTTTCAAGCCACGGCCAGAATAGCCAACGACGGCCTAAGAGGTCCTATCTGCGCACGCCGTGCGCGGCGAGCCATCGGATCGCGACTGACGGCTTCTCCTACGATTCCACTGGGGTACCAGTCCGCCCCTTCAAGCTATGCCAACGCGGGCGGAGGGGACATGTCCTCTCCGCCTGCCGAGCGTCGATAGGTCTAGTTTAAAGGTCGGCGAAGTAGTCGGGATCGAACGGCTTCCCGCGTTTCGGGGCTGTATCTCTTGGATTTGGTTGTGCACCAGCAGAAGAAGCAAGTTCTGCGTCGGCAATAACCGGCTGCTGTCGCATCCAATTTTGATCGCGATTTAAAAAGAACCATTTCGGTTTTGCACGCTGCCCCTTGCGTTTCGACTCGTACCCAAGCCCCTTGAGCGTCTTTCGAACGGCACCTTTTGGGAAGCCACGCGTTGCTGCGATGCCGAACAGATGCTCCTTACGTACCTCACCCCGTCCCCGAAACACGTCGTGGACGAACTCGACGATATTCACCCGGGCGAGGAGCGGTGCGCGGCGAATCGTTTCGATGAGCCGTTCTCGGTCTATAGCGGGCAAATGACGCCATGCGTCGCGACACTCTTGTTTCCACAGAGCGAGCATTTCATCGAACGTCGTCGTCCTCTGCCGCTGTTGGGTTTGCCCCACCGCTTCCTTGGCGACCCGGCTGCCGACTGATGACTTCGCTGCGCGGTTCAGTGGAGCGCTTAGTGCTTTTGCAATCTCGGCAAATTCGGCAGCCTTTTTGAGCTGCGCATCGCGCCCGCCAGCCTCCTCGATCTTCAGAAGCGCTCTTTGGTTGTTGTCCAAACGAGCGTCTCTTGCAGCCCGCTTGGCCTCTGGCGTGATTTGGCTGATCTTGATCGCCCGATCAATGATCTTGCGGCGCGCTGCCACAGAGCGGCCAAGTACCGGCAGCTCACGAGCGGCAAGTGCAACGCCGCCCGGGGGCCGCCCAACTTTGCTTTTCTGGCCAACTTGGCCAGAAATGTTCACTTTGGCCGAAGCGAGGTTGAGATAGGCGACGAGCTTTTCCGCTTTTTGAAGAACAGTCAGCGTTTTCCGGAAAAGGTCTTCGCCCAATCGGACTAGTTTAGCCTCCGTGTCGTCGCCGTCCAAAATAGAACACCAAATCCTTTGTCTACCGACCCTTTTGATGGCCTCAAGACGATGCGCTCCGGCAACAAGAACGAATTTTCCTTTGTTTTTGCCGCCTCGCTGGTTTGGTTCGGCACGACGAATGGCAATGGGGTGCAGCAAATCGTACAGAAGTATGGACTCCCCGATGTCAGCGACGACGTTTTCGTCCAGCTTGTCCAGCTCCTTGGGTATCAGGATGCTGGCAGTGCTGATCAATTGGTATCTACCTTCTCGATGGAGATCGCGCGTTTCATCGGCGCGCACCGTTCCCGCAATCCGCACTCGGGAAGTAAGCTCGCGGCGGCGGCTCCTTTTTCCAAACCCCGAGAATTTCCCTTTCTCAAAAAGATCGTCTACCCATTTCTGGGTCTTCTTGTTCGGTGCCATTTCAATCTCCTCAATCGCTAACAGGTTTCCATTGGCGCGCGAAAACGAGGCCGTCGTCTTCACGCGCGGCTTGTCGCCAGCAACGACCGCCAACACATGGCCCATCTGATTGAGTTGGAAATCTACGGAGCACATGCGTAGTCGGCCGCGGCTGAGCGGTGGGACTTCCACGTGACTGGCGCTATGGCTCAGTAGAGAAAGGATGAGACTATCGGCGTCTGTCTAAGTTACGCACGCTCTCCTGATAGGAAAAATAGCACTGCCCCGCTGCAAATCAATAGGGCGGCCCGCGACCTTCCCGCCTTGATCGCCATATGCCTCACCGTGTTTGACGATCCGCAGGTCTGAAACCGGAGCGAGCGTCGTCCACTTTGCGCGCTCCTTAGGACGCGATAACTTGTTGTCTTACTTGACTTTACTTCTGTTTCTGACATAGATTCGTACCGCGCCTGCACCCGGCGCTGAAATCCTACTGAGTCTTAAGACCAGTCACACCCAACTTCGCCGCAAGTGACGGCGACGGCTGACTGGTTATGGATTTGACTCTAGGGAATGTTGCGCCTGACGCCCCCCTCCGACTTTCGATTGCAGCAAAGTTAGCTTTTCCCGACGGTTCGATGACGGCATCGGGCCTGCGGCGCGAAGCCTTGCGCGGTCGGCTGCAAGTGGAGCGTATTGCGGGCAAAGACTACACCACCCTGGAAGCCATCAATGAGATGAGAGAACTATGCCGCGTGCAAGCCAAGGCCCGTACCTCCGACGACGCGCCGCTCGTTACAAGGATGGCAAGCTCTATCAAAAATCAGTTTGGGTCATCCGAGATGGCAAAGCTGAAGTCTCCACAGGATGTGTTGCGGACCCGTCTCAGGTCAAACCGCCAGCGAAAGCACAACAAGCCTTAGCAGACTACATTTCGCGGCAATACAATCCACGGAATACGTCGGATGACATCAAGGAAATCGATATCGCCGATGTGCTGCTGGTTTACTTGGACGACAAAGTTGGCCCGGACAAACCAGAGGAGGAGAAGACCTCGGCGGAGCGCCATCTTGAACAAACAATTGGTCGCATAAACGAGTTTTTCGGCGGCAAGATGCTTAGCGAGATCAATACTCAGCTCTGCAAATCATACGTCAAGAAGCGGATTAGCGAAGGTGGTGGCGAGGGAGGGGCACGGCGCGATCTTGAGATGTTGCGCGCCGCCATCAATTTCCACAGCAGCGAGAATCTGCACTACGGCAAGGTCAGCGTCTGGCTGCCTGACAAGGGTGAGACCCGAGACCGTTGGCTTACCCGCAGCGAGGCTGCTGCCATGATCTGGAAGGCTTGGCGCTACCGAGAAGTTCAAACGATCCACGTCGGTCCGAACAAGGGTCAGAAGGTCATTTCAGACCGCCGACCGCTTCGGCACGTTGCCCGTTTCCTACTGATTGGTCTCTACACCGGAACCCGAGCCGGAGCTATCGCGTCAGCCGCGAAGGTACGTGCGCCGGGCAAGTCGTACGTCGATCTCGAAAACGGCGTGTTCTATAGGAAACCGGCCGGAAAGAAGGCCACCAAGAAGCGTCAGCCGCCTGCCCCCATCCCGCCCCGTCTCCTTGCTCATCTGAAGCGCTGGGACCGGCTCGGCATTGCCAAGGAGCATTTCGTCGAGTGGAACGGCAAAGCCGTCATATCGGTCAAGAAAGCCTTCCGGACGGTGGTCACGGAAGCCAAGATCGACCTGTCGGCTGGCCCCGTCGTGCCGCATACGCTGAGGCACACGGCGGCAACTGGCTTATGCAGCGCGGGGTCAATTTGTGGACTGCGGCAGGCTATCTCGGCATGACGGTCGAGGTGCTTGAGCGCACCTACGGCCACCACCATCCCGACCACTTGGCCGAGGCGGTGCAAGGCATCACGGCGAAGAAGATCACGAAGAAAGCTGCTGCCTGATTCCGGGTGACAGCCATTCTTCGGGGGATAGTTCGGGGGGTAKAAATGGACGAAAAGACTAAGTATTTGAAGATAATGGTCGGAGTGGCAGGATTCGAACCTGCGACCCCTGCGTCCCGAACGCAGTGCTCTACCGGGCTGAGCCACACTCCGACAAGAAGGCGGCTTATAGCGTCGGGTTTGACGCACCGCAAGCGGCCGGCATGAGGAATTTTGTCCCTGTGAAAACGGGTCTTGAAACGCTGATTTTACCGGCCGGCGCGGCCGGCGCGGAAGCTGCCGCCCGGATTTTGGCCGCCGGCGGGCTGGTCGCGTTTCCGACCGAGACGGTCTACGGGCTCGGGGCGGACGCCGCCAATGCCACCGCGATCACCCATCTTTACGCCGCCAAGGGGCGGCCGGCCTTCAACCCGCTGATCGCCCATGTCGCCGATCTCGCCGCCGCGCGCCGGATCGGGCGTTTCGACGCGCGTGCGTTGAGGCTTGCGGAAGCGTTCTGGCCGGGGCCCCTGACGCTGGTGGTGCCGAAGACGGATGACTGTCCGGTGGCTGAGTTGGCCACCGCCGGGCTCGACACGGTCGCGATCCGCATTCCTGCCCATCCGGTGGCGGAGGCGATCCTGCGCGCCTTCGGCGGGGCCGTGGTGGCGCCGTCCGCCAACATCTCCGGCCATGTCTCGCCGACGCTGGCAGCCCATGTCGAAAGCGACCTTGCCGGGCGGATCGACCTGATCGTGGACGGCGGGCCTGTTACGGTCGGCGTCGAATCGACCATTGTCGGCTGTTTCGACGTCCCGACGCTGCTCCGCCCCGGCGGGCTGTCGCGCGAGCGGATCGAGGCCGTGCTCGGCGCGCCGCTGGCGCGGCCACCCGTAGAGGCCGAGAGCGACGACAGCCAGCCGCTGGCGCCGGGCATGCTGGCCTCGCATTACGCGCCGCGCGCCAGCGTGCGGCTCAATGCGCGCGATGTGGCAGCTGGCGAAGCGCTGCTGGCGTTCGGCCCCGATCGCCTGCCGGGCCTGGAGGCCGCCGCCGCCGTCATGAATTTGTCGCCCGCGGCTGATCTCGATGAAGCCGCCACCAATCTGTTCGGCTATCTTCGCGCCCTCGATGCGAAGAGCCCGCGAGCGATCGCGGTGATGGCGGTGCCGGAAGAAGGACTTGGCGAGGCCATCAACGACCGGCTGCGCCGGGCCGCGGTCGCCCGATAGCGCATGATCCGGAAAAGTATGCAGCGGTTTTCCGATAAGATCATGCGCAAGAGATAAGAGCGAACAAGAGACAAGAGCATGAACGTCAATAAATCTGCCACCCCGCCGCTTGCGCCAGAGCTGATCGAACAATTCCGCAAGATCGTCGGCGACCGACATGCCATCACCGACGCGGCCGACATCGAGGCCTACGTTACCGAGGAGCGCAACCTGTTTCACGGCCGCTCGCCGCTGGTCCTGCGCCCGGGCTCGACGGCGGAGGTCTCGGCGATCTGCAAGCTCGCCTCCGCGCACGGAATCGCGCTGGTGCCGCAGGGCGGCAACACTGGGCTCGTCGGCGGCCAGACGCCGCACAACGGCGAAGTGGTGGTGTCGCTGCGCCGGCTCGACAAGATCCGCGAGGTCGACACTGCCTCCAACACCATGACCTGCGAGGCCGGCGTCGTGCTCCAGGTCGCGCAGCAGAAGGCGGCCGACGTGGACCGGCTGTTTCCGCTCTCGCTCGGCGCCGAAGGAAGCTGCACCATCGGCGGCAATCTCTCGACCAATGCCGGCGGCACCGCCGCGCTCGCCTATGGTGTTGCGCGCGAGATGGCGCTGGGGCTCGAGGTGGTGCTCGCCGACGGTCGCGTGCTCAACGTGTTGTCGAAGCTGAAGAAGGACAACACCGGCTACAATCTGCACAACCTCTTCATCGGCGCGGAAGGCACGCTCGGCATCATCACCGCGACCACGCTCAAGCTGTTTCCGAAGCCGCGGGCGATCGAGACCGCCTTCGTCGGGTTGAAATCGCCGGCGGCGGCGCTGAAGCTGCTGACCATCGCGCAAGGCGAAGCCGCGAACGCGCTGACGAGCTTCGAGCTGCTGTCGGAGATGGCGGTCGACTTCTCGGTCCGCCACGGCATCGACGTGCGCGACCCGCTCGAAGCAAAACATCCCTGGTACGTGCTGATGGAATTGTCCTCGCCCGGCGACGATGCCCGCACGCCGCTGGAGACGATCCTGACCCGCGCCATGGAAGACGAGATCGTCGACGACGCCGTGATCGCGGCCAACCTCACCCAGCGCAACGGCTTCTGGAAGCTGCGCGAGGAGATGTCGTCGGCGCAGAAGCCGGAGGGCGGCTCGATCAAGCATGACATCTCCGTTCCGGTCGCCGCCGTGCCCGCCTTCATCGACGAAGCCAATGCCGCCGTCGTGAAACTGATCCCCGGCGCACGGCCGGTGCCGTTCGGCCATCTCGGCGACGGCAATCTGCACTACAATGTCAGCGAGCCCATCGGCGCCAACACCGCGGATTACCTGGCGCGCTGGCACGAGATGAACGCGGTCGTGTTCGAGATCGTGCTGCGCATGGGCGGCTCGATCTCGGCCGAGCACGGCATCGGCGTGCTCAAGCGCGACGAGTTGCCCGAGGTGAAGGACAAGACCGCGATCGAGCTGATGCGGTCGATCAAGGCGATGCTCGACCCGCTCGGCATCATGAATCCGGGGAAGGTGCTGTGAGCGTCTCACTTACGATCGATGCGATCACCGACGCCGATGTCGAGCCCCTCGTCGCGCTGTGGCAGCGCTGCGGCCTGACGCGCCCTTGGAACGATCCGCATGCCGACATCGCGCTGGCGCGGCGGCGCGACAATTCCACCGTGCTGATCGGCCGCGATGGCGGCGCGATCGTCGCCACCGCCATGGTCGGCCATGACGGCCATCGCGGCTGGGTCTATTACGTCGCGGTCGATCCCGATGGGCGCAAACGCGGTTATGGCCGCGTCATCATGGTCGCGGCCGAGGACTGGCTGCGGCAGGCCGGCATTTTGAAGCTGCAACTGCTGGTCCGCCGCGAGAACGCGCAAGCCAATGCGTTCTACCAGTCGCTGGGYTTCGAGGAATCGACCTCGGTGATGTTCCAGAAGTGGCTCGACGGCCGCGCTTCCACAACGTAGCTGGAAAACAGCAATGACCATTTCCGACCGCGTCCGCATCAAGGACGTCCGCGTGCTCTCGGACGGCTGGACCACGCTGAAGACCACGACGTTCGAGTACCAGCGCGCCAATGGCGAGTGGCAGACGCAGCACCGGGAAACCTATGAGCGCGACAACGCCGCCGCCGTGCTGCCGTATAACCGCGCACGGCGTACGGTGATCCTGGTGCGCCAGTTCCGCCTGCCGGCCTTTATCCGCGGCTACGACGATCTCCTGATCGAAGCGGCCGCCGGCGTGCTGGACGATGCCTCCCCCGAGGTGCGCATCCGCGCCGAGGCCGAGGAGGAGACCGGCTATCGCCTGCACCACGTCCACAAGGTGTTCGAGGCCTTCATGAGCCCCGGCGCCATCACCGAGAAGCTGCATTTCTTCGTCGCCGAATACGAGCCGGAGATGCGGGTCAGCGACGGCGGCGGCCTCGAGCACGAGGGCGAGGACATCGAGGTGCTGGAGCTCTCGATCGACGAGGCCTTGGCGATGATCGCGGATGGACGCATCATCGACGCCAAGGCGATCATGCTGCTGCAATACGCGGCGCTGCATATTTTCAGGTGAGTTACGCTTTCTTCCTTCTCCCCCTGTGGGAGAAGGTGGCGCGAAGCGCCGGATGAGGGGTATGCGTCCGCAAATTCAGAAAAAGCGGGCTCGCGGAAAGATACCCCTCACC
>NZ_JBFRFR010000140.1:0-11350 GCF_052114925.1 Bradyrhizobium sp. 2TAF36
CGCCTGAGCCGTGCGCGATATCCTGGAGACGTGATGATGTCGATGATCCCGCGCGGGACCCAAGTCCCGGCACGATGGCAGCTGCTTGCCTGCGGCRTTGCCCTGATGGCGAGCTGCTCGATCGCGGCCGCTGCCGACGGAGGCATTGTCGACGTCCATGCGCTGCCGCAGCTCGAGGGCGCGGTGGAAGACACCTCGCGCCCCGATCCCTACCGCGTCGAATACCGCATGCCGACGCCGGAAGCCGTGACATCGCCGGCGGTGAAGAAACTCCTGAGCGCCGACGGCTGGGTGCCCTATGTGAGGCCGCTGGAGGAGAAGAGCACCACGCTGAACTTCAAGAAGGGACGGCAGGGCCTTTCGGTTCACTTCACGCAGGCCCTCGGCCGGCCCGATCAATCCGTTGTCTACTACACGACCGACCGGRTCTACGGGAACGTGCCGTTTCCGGACGGCGCGAGCGACATCATGTTCGATGGGACCCGGCCCTATCTCGGCTGCATCGCGCCCAGCGCGCTCGATGCGACGTCGGATTTCTACACCAGCCAGATGGCTGCGATCGGCTGGCAGAAGCTGACGCCGGAAATCGCCGCACGCTGGACGACCAGCCTGGATGAGACCGTTCCCAACGGACTGCGCGCCTTCTACGCGCACCCCGACGGCAAGGACACCGGCTTCTACCAGCAGAAGCCGGTCATGCTGACGCTGACGCGCCGCGACGACGGCCGCACCAATGTCGATATCCGCGTCGCGCCCTTCGCCCTGCCCAGCGAGCTCAAAGCCGATAGCGATCTGGCCGGGCTGCCGCGGCCGAACCCGACCAAGACGGCCAGGGGCCTCGGCAGCGCAAGCTCCAACAAGCGCGAGATGTCGGCCGCCGCGATGGCCGAGCTGCCCGCCGTGCTGGCCTTCTATCACCGCGAGCTCGCCGCGCGCGGCTGGCAGGAGGATGGCAGCGCGCCGCTCGCGCCCGGCGACGAGGTCGCGATCAAGATCTCCAACGCCGAGGAAACCGGCGTGCTGCGGCTCGGCCGCAAATACGATTTCACCATGGTCAGCCTGACCGCGCAGGTGAAGGACTCCGCGCTTGCCGCCCGCGCCAAGGCGAAGAAAGAAGCCGATGAGAAATTTCTTGGTGACGCGCTCGGTGCGGCCAAGCAACTCATCGCCGCCGACGAAGCGCGGCGCAAAGTGCAGGCCGGCGCGCTGTCCGACGCGCCGCTCAATGCGCTCGCCGACAGCAAGACGCCGGTGCCGCTGCCCGAGACCGCCGAAGGCGTGACGTTCGAAGGCGGCGACGGCCGGCTCGAATTCTCTTCCACGTCGAGCGTGAAGGCTCTCGGCAGCTTCTACCGCGCATCGTTGAAGAACGCGGGCTGGAAAGAGCAGCCCTCCGTCATCAACCAGCCCAACATGGCGGTGATGGAATTCTCCAAGGCCGGCAAGTCGATCTCGATGACCGTGATGCAGATGGGCCCGAAGGTGAATGTCAGCGCCAACGGCACCGGCCTCATGGTGGCTGCGGCGAAGCCGGTTGAGGCCAAATCGGCAGAAGCAAAGCCGATCCAAGCCAAATCGACCGAGCCGCTGAAGCCCGATCCCGATTCCGCCCTGCCGGTGCCGACGCAGCGCAGCTCGAGCGGGATCAGCTCGACGAAATTCCCCGGCAGCGACCAGTCGTTCCGCAAGGAGCTTGAAGCCAGCATTCCGGCTGAGCTCTCAGATGTCCTCGCCTTCTATCGCGCAGAGCTCACCAAGCGCGGCTGGCAGGAAAAGACTGACGGCGCGACGGTCACCGCCGATCGAGCGGAGCTGGCGTTCACCTCGCCGGAAGGTCCGGCCATGCTGAAGCTCGGCCGCGCCAGGGAGGAGACAACGGTCAGCCTGGTGCAGCGGAATCCGCAGGCCGCGGCCAAGGCCGACATCATGCCCAAGGCGGGCCAGGCCAGGCTGATGCTCGGCAATATCGGGCCGAAGGAGGCGTCGCTGACGATCAACAAGCAGACCATCAAGATCGCGGCCGGCGCCGGCGGCCCGCAATCGCCGAAAGGCCCGATGCTCGACCTGCCGCCCGGCAAGTACCAGTACGCGCTGCGTATGCCCGGTCAGCCCGCCCGCACCGACACCCTCACCGTTGCCGCCGGCGATGCCTGGGGCCTCCTGGTGGGGCCAAGCGGCGACGTGCTTCCGCTGCAAATGTATTGAGGTGCGACGAAGCAGGTGCGCCCACGCGCAGCCGGCGTTTCGGACCCGTGGGCGGAAAGTTGATCTAGATCAACAGAGCGTTGCGGCATTGCCTCCCGAATAGGCGTCAACAGGGTTCTGACGTCTCCAAGAGGGAGCTTGCAATGACGCGTACCCGTCACGTTGACGATAGCTCAAAGCCAGAAAGCCGCTTACTAAACCACCGCAACTTGCTGCTTTGTGGCACCGCACTGACCGTCGCTTTTTGGCTGTGTGCTCTGGAGACGACCTGCCTCGCGCAGCAAACCACCGGCACGCCGGGTTCGCCGAGCGCCACGACAACCATCGATGGCAAGCAGCTTCCGCCTGAACCTCCGAAGTTCGAAGGCGTGATCAAGGAAGATGCCGCGGACTCCAAGCCATACTGGCCACCGTCCGTTGTGCCGCCCAAAGGCGCGCCGAACGTGCTGCTGATCATGACCGACGACCAGGGTTATGGCGTGACCGGCACCTTCGGTGGGGTGGTCCCGACCCCGAACATGGATCGCATCGCCAAGGCGGGCCTGCGTTACACGCAGTTTCACTCGACAGCGCTCTGCTCGCCGACGCGGGCAGCGCTGATCACCGGCCGCAACCACCACTCGGTCGGGTTTGGCGTGATCGGTGAAATGTCCACCGGCTATCCGGGCTACGATTCCGTCATTGGCCAGGAAAGTGCGACGATCGGGACCATTCTGCGGGATAACGGATTTGCCACCTCGTGGTTCGGCAAAAACCATAACACCCCAACCTATCTGTACAGCTCGGCCGGGCCGTTCGACCAATGGCCGGTCGGAATGGGATTCGAATATTTCTACGGCTTCATGGGCGGCGAGACCGACCAGTGGACGCCTTACCTTTTCCGCAACACGAGCCAGGTTTTTCCATGGGTCAGCAAGACCGGCTACAACCTCATCACCGACATGGCGGATGACGCCATCAACTACATGAACGGACTGAACGCGGCGGCGCCCGAGAAGCCGTTCTTCGTCTACTACGTGCCTGGCGGCACCCATTCCCCGCATCAGCCGAAGAAGGAATGGAGCGAGAAGTTCAAGGGCAAGTTCGACATGGGTTGGGAGAAGCTGCGCGAGCAGATCTTCGCCAACCAGAAGAAACTCGGGGTGATCCCGGCGAACACCCAGCTCACCGCCTGGCCGGATACGCTGCCGAAATGGGACTCGCTCTCGTTCATCCAGAAGAAATTGTACGCGCGCGAAGCCGAGGTGTTTGCCGGCTATGCGGCCTATACCGACTACGAAATCGGCCGCGTCATCCAGGCGGTCGAGGACATGGGCAAACTCGACAACACCCTGATCATCTACATCAGCGGCGACAATGGCACCAGCGCCGAAGGCACGCTCGAGGGCACGCCGAACCAGATGACCGCCTACAACGGCATTCTGAAACTGCCCGAAACCGAGCTGATGCTGCATTACGAGGATTGGGGCTCCGACAAGACCTACCCGCATATGTCGGTGGCGTGGTCGTGGGCCTTCGATACCCCGTTCAAATGGACCAAGCAGGTGGCATCGCACTTCGGCGGCACCCGGCAAGGCATGGCCATCTCATGGCCCGGTCATATCAAGGACGTTGGCGGCATCCGCAGCCAATTCCATCACATGATCGACATCGTGCCGACGATTCTTGAAGCCACCGGCATTCAAGCTCCCGACACCGTCAATGGCATCAAGCAAAGGCCCATCGAGGGCGTCAGCATGGCCTATACGTTCGACCAAGCTAACGCCAACGCGCCGTCAAAGCGCAACACGCAGTATTTCGAGATGTTCGCGAACCGCGGCATCTATCACGATGGTTGGTATGCATGTACGACGCCGCCTGCGCCTCCCTGGCTTCTGGGCACCGCCAAGCTGCCGGGGATCAATGAATACAAGTGGGAGCTTTACAACATCGCCGAGGATTACTCGCAGGCCGATGATCTCGCAGCCAAGAATCCCGACAAGCTCAAGGAGTTGCAAGCGTTGTTCCTGTCGGAGGCGGCGAAATACCAGGTCTTTCCGCTGGACAACTCGGTCCTGCCCCGCATTGTGACACCGCGCCCAAGCGCGACCGCCGGACGAACCGTTTTCACATATTCTGGTGAGAACGCTGGCATCCCTGACGCTAACGCTCCGAGCCTTCTCAATAAGGATTACACGATCACGGCCGAGGTTACCGTTCCTAAGGGCGGCGCGGAAGGAATGATCGCAACTCTAGGCGGTCGCTTTGGCGGATACGCCCTCTACCTGCTCAAAGGCAAGCCGGTCTTCGTATACAACTTGCTCGATCTAGAACGGTACCGCTGGGAAGGCGGCATTGGCGGTCGCGACTTGTTTACCGATGCGCTCAAGCCGGGCAAGCACACCATTGTATTCGACTTCAAGTACAACGGACCCGGCCCGGGCAAGGGTGGCACCGGTGTACTGACGGCCGATGGCAAGCTGGTGGCCGCAAAGACGATCCCGCACACGATTCCGTTTCTTATGGCCATTGACGAAACGTTTGACATCGGCAGCGACACCCGCACGACGGTGGACGACAGCTATAAGCTGCCCTTCCGCTTCACCGGCAAGATCGACAAGCTGACCTTCAAGCTTGGCGCGACGCAAATGACGGAGGATGAGCAAAAGGTCATTCGACACGCGCTCGAAAGGGCGAGGGACTAAGCGCGACAAGTCGTGGCGATTCATGTCGGCCCCAACGCCACGACTCATCCTTCTTCGCTAGGAAATCGTTCGGCGGGATCCGCTTCGAAAGCCTGCGCGAAATATCATCGCGTATAGAAGGGAGCGCCGGCAGTGGATTCTTCATTTGGCGCGCTGGATGCGTTGCCGGCGCCGGCGGCCCGCAATCGCCGCAAGGCCCGATGCTCGACCTGCCGCCCGGCACCTACCAGTACGCGCTGCGCCTGCCCGGGCAGCCCGCTCGCAACTGGACCCTGACCGTAGCCGTCGGCGACGCCTGGGGCCTCCTCGTGGGGGCCAAGCGGCGAGGTGCTGCCGCTCCAGACGTATTGATCCCGCCGCCTGTGGCTTTAGCGGCCAGGTTGAACCTGTCCGGTTCGCGAGGCGACTAGTCGTCCGGAGGCCGCGGCGACCAGGTCGCAGCCGCTGCATCGCGCGAAGATCACGACGTGCGACATCCCCGGAGAGTAGGCATGACGACGGTGAGGCGTGTGATGAGAGGTCCGGCACGGTGGTTGCCACCGCTGTGCGGCCTCGCTCTTCTCGCGGGCGGCCTGGTCGCCGCAGGCGCCGGCGGATGGCTGCCGCACCCGTCACCGCAAACTTCGGCCGCACTCACACCGGCGGATCCAGACGCCGAGATGCCGGTGCCGAAGCAACACAACTTCTCCAGCTCCAACACCACCCATATGACCGGCATCGAAATCCCGCTGCGGGTCGGGCTCGAAGCCCATGTGCCGGCCCAGCTCAGCGATGTGCTCGCCTTCTACCGCACGGAGCTCGCAAAGCGCGGCTGGGAGGAAAGGCCTGAAAGCAGTGTGGTTGCCGCCGATCATGTGCAGCTCGCCTTCGCCTCCCCCAAGGGGCCGGCCACCCTGAAGCTCGGCCGCGCGCAGGACGAGACCATTGTCAGCCTGGTGCAGCGGAATACGGAGGCCGCAGCCAAGGCCAATTTCCTGCCGATAGCAGGACAAGCGCGGCTGATATTCGGCTATCTCGCGCCGGACACGGCTTCGCTCACGATCAACGATCAGACCATCAAGATCGCGGGCGGCGTCGATCACCCACAAACGCTGGATCTGCCGCCCGGCAAATATTCCTACAAGCTGGTCGTGTCGGGCTATCCGGTGCGCACCGATACCATCACCGTGGCCTCAGGCGAGGCCTGGTCCCTCAGCTTGGGCGACGACGACAAGAAGCCGGATCAGATCTACTGAACCCAGTGACCTGTTCAGAGGCGCCACGGCGCCTGGGAACGCGCTTCTCCGCCCCGCAAAATCCACGCCTTCAAGAGCTAAAAACAGGACCTCGAATCGCCCTTTTCGCAAGCCCCAGAATCGGCCTTCGAGAGCCTTGAAAACCGGCAAAAAATCCCTATTTCGTCAAAGGGTTGCCGGAAGATACTTTGCGCTAGGCGCAAGCGGTCTTTCATGGCACAAATAGCCTGCAAATCAGCGCCTTTTGCGCGGCTGATTCGGGCGACATCTCGAAGGCCTCTCATGACAGAACCTGCTCGGCAGACGCCTGCCGAAAACGAGCCCTCAAATCCGAGCGATTACGGGGCGGAATCGATCCGCGTGCTCAAGGGTCTCGACGCCGTCCGCAAGCGCCCGGGCATGTATATCGGCGACACCGACGACGGCTCCGGCCTGCATCACATGGTCTACGAGGTCGTCGACAACGCGATCGACGAGGCGCTCGCGGGCCACGCTACGCGCGTCGACGTCGTGCTCAATGCCGACAATTCCGTCACGGTGCGCGACGACGGCCGCGGCATTCCCGTCGACATCCACAAGGGCGAAGGCATCTCCGCGGCCGAGGTCATCATGACCCAGCTCCATGCCGGCGGAAAGTTCGACCAGAATTCCTACAAGGTCTCCGGCGGCCTGCACGGCGTCGGCGTCTCTGTCGTCAACGCGCTGTCCAGCAAGCTCGGCTTGCGCATCTGGCGCGACAACAAGGAGCACTACATCGAGTTCGCCCATGGCGATGCGGTCGCACCGCTGGTGGTGGTCGGCGACGCGCCGGGCAAGCGCGGCACCGAGGTGACGTTCCAGGCCTCGACGGAAACCTTCAAGAACATCGAATATGATTTTGCGACGCTGGAGCACCGGCTGCGCGAGCTCGCCTTCCTCAATTCCGGCGTCAACATCGCCCTCTCCGACATGCGCCATGCGGTCGAGAAGCGCGAGGAGATGCACTATTCCGGCGGCGTCGAGGAGTTCGTCAAATATCTCGACCGCAACAAGAAGGCGATCGTACCGGCGCCGATCATGGTGCGCGCGGAGGCCAACGGCATCGGCGTCGAGGCCGCACTGTGGTGGAACGACAGCTACCACGAGAACGTGCTGTGCTTCACCAACAACATCCCGCAGCGTGACGGCGGCACCCATCTGGCCGGTTTCCGCGGCGCGCTGACGCGCCAGGTCAACGGCTATGCCGAGGCCAACGCCAAGAAGGAAAAGATCGCGCTGACCGGCGACGACTGCCGTGAAGGCCTCACCGCCGTTCTCTCGGTGAAGGTGCCCGATCCGAAATTCTCGTCGCAGACCAAGGACAAGCTGGTGTCCTCGGAAGTGCGTCCCGTGGTCGAGAACGTCCTCAACGAGGCGCTCCAGGCCTGGTTCGAGGAGCACCCGTCCGAGGCCAAGATGATCGTCGGCAAGGTGATCCAGGCCGCCGCGGCGCGTGAAGCCGCACGAAAGGCGCGCGAACTGACGCGCAAGAGCCCGCTGTCGGTCTCCTCGCTGCCCGGCAAGCTCGCCGATTGCCAGGAAAAGGATCCGGCCAAGTCCGAACTCTTCATCGTCGAGGGCGACTCGGCAGGCGGCAGCGCCAAGCAGGGCCGCAACCGCGAATTCCAGGCGGTACTGCCGCTGCGCGGCAAGATCCTCAACGTCGAGCGCGTCCGCCCCGACAAGATGCTGGGCAGCGAGCAGATCGGTACGTTGATCACCGCGCTCGGCACCGGCATCAGCGACGAATTCTCGATCGAGAAGCTGCGCTATCACAAGATCATCGTGATGACGGACGCCGACGTCGACGGCGCCCACATCCGCACGCTGCTGCTGACCTTCTTCTACCGGCAGATGCGCGACATCATCGACGGCGGCTACCTCTATATCGCACAGCCGCCGCTCTATAAGGTCAGCCGCGGCAAGTCCGAGCAGTATCTGAAGGACGAGCGGGCGCTCGAGGATTATCTGATCGACACAGGCCTCGACGACTGCGTCTTCATTCCCGGCGTCGGCGGTGATCGCACCGGCCGCGATTTGCGCTCGCTGGTCGACGACGCCCGCACCGTCCGCAGCGTCCTGCGCAATCTGCACAGCCGCTACAATCGCAAGGTGATCGAGCAGGCCGCCATCACCGGCGTGCTCAACAAGGCGATCTACGGCGATCCCGAGAAAGCCGCCGCAGCGGCACAATACATCGCGGGACGGCTGGACAACCAGGCCGAGGAGGTCGAGCGCGGCTGGGTCGGCCAGTACGTGGAAGGCCAGGGTTTCCAGTTCGAGCGCACCGTGCGCGGCGTCAAGGAAGCCGCCGTCATCGACGCCGCCTTCCTGGGCTCGGTCGAAGCCCGCAAGCTCGACGAATACACCGTGAAGCTCCAGGACGTTTATGCCCGCCCCGGCAAGCTGCGGCGCAAGGACGTCGAGCACATGGTCTACGGCCCGGTCGACCTGTTCGAAGCGGTCACCGACGCCGGCCGCAAGGGCATCACGCTGCAGCGCTACAAAGGTCTGGGCGAGATGAACCCGGAGCAGCTCTGGGAAACGACGCTGGACATCGATGCGCGCTCGCTGCTGCAGGTGAAGGTCAAGGAGGTCGACGAGGCCGACGACATCTTCACCAAGCTGATGGGCGACGTGGTCGAGCCGCGCCGCGACTTCATCCAGGAACACTCGCTGAGCGCGACGATCGATATCTGAGGCGCGCTGCTTCCGCAGCGTCATGGCCGGGCTTGTCCCGGCCATCCACGCCTTGCTCCGCGGAACAAAGAACGTGGATGCCCGGGCCTTCGCCTCGCCGAAGCGGCTTCGGCCGCGCAGGCGGGACAAGCCTGGGCATGACGGTTAGGCCGATCCCAGCATCGCTGAACCTCACCCCCACCATCGCGACGAAACGGCATGAACCCGTAAGGCCAATTCCGGCCGGGAAAACGCCATGCCATGATCGCCTCCGCGTCGACCAGTTCCGCCCTCCCCTCCCGCCGTCTCGGCATCATCGGCAGCATTGTCGGTGTGCTGGCGCTGATGGCGGCGGTGCTGCCGCACTGGGTGGTGCCGATGATCTTCCCGCCGCCCCCGGCGGACCAGGTCATCGTCGACAGCGGCCATCGCATCAAGGACCGCGTGATCGCGCGCGTGAAGGGCGTGGAGTATCAGGCCCCCAAGGTCGAGAAATCGGCTGGACGGAGCTGGAGCGAAACCGCTTCGGCCACCGCGATCTCGCTCGGCCTGCTCGCCATCCTGCTCTCGGTCCTCGCGCTGATCTTTCGGGAGGAGCGGCTCCTTGCCGCCGTGGCCGCCATCCTCGGCACCGGCGCCATCGCGATCGAGATTTCCTTCGTCATGATCGGCGCGCTGATCCTGATCGCGATCCTGTATGTGGTCGCGAATATCATCGGGCTGTTCTGACCACCCGCGCCTACAAGCACCCAGCCTCATCCTGAGGAGCCCGCGAAGCGGGCGTCCCGAAGGATGGCCGCGGGCGAGATATCCGGGCCTTCATGGTTCGAGACGCGCGTTCCGCGCTCCTCACCATGAGGGATTGGCAGCCTCTCCGAGGCTAACGGATCGGCAACGGCCGGTGGCCGCCGCAATTGCTCCCGCGCTCAATTCTCTGTAGTTTCCGCCCGAAACAGCCCCACCCAACAGGACAGCGAGAACCCCGTGGCGCCCATCCAGTACATTGTCGAGGGCGGTCACCGGCTCTCGGGCTCGATCGAGCCGTCCGGCAACAAGAATTCGGCGCTGCCGATCATCGCCGCCGCCCTGCTCACCGAGCATCCGGTGACGCTGGAGAACGTGCCGCGGATCCGCGACACCGAGACGCTGGTCGAGCTGATCCGCTCGGTCGGCGCGGCGGCGGAATGGACCGCCCGCAATACGCTGCACATCCACGCCAAGAGCATCCGCGCCGCCGACCTCGACCCCGAGCTCTGCGTCCGTATCCGCGCCTCGATCCTGCTCGCAGGCCCCCTGCTCGCCCGCTGCGGCGAAGTGATGCTGCCGCCGCCCGGCGGCGACGTCATCGGCCGCCGCCGCCTGGACACCCATGTGCTCGCGCTCGAACAACTGGGCGCCAAGGTCACCGCGACCGACCGGCTCGAATTCCGCGCGGCAAAGCTCGCCGGCGCCGACGTGTTTCTGGACGAGCCGAGCGTCACCGCAACCGAGAACGCGCTGGTCGCGGCGGTCGCCGCCGACGGCGTCACCCATTTGCGCAACGCGGCCTCCGAGCCGCATGTGCAGGACCTCGCCAATTTCCTGGTCGCGCTCGGCGCGCGAATCGAGGGCATCGGCACCAACACCATGATCGTGCATGGACCGGCGACGCTGGGCGCCACGACCTACCGGATCCAGCCCGATCATATCGAGGTCGGCTCGCTGATCGGGCTTGCGGCCGTCACGCGCTCCCCGCTTCGCATCGTGCGCGCCGGCGTCGAGCATCTGCGCTCGATCCGCATGGGGTTCGAGCGGCTCGGCATCGTCTGCCGCATCGAGGGCGACGATCTCATCGTGCCCTCGAACCAGACGCTGAAGATCCAGGACGATTTCGGCGGCCACGTGCCGAAGCTGGAAGACCAGCCCTGGCCGGCCTTCCCGGCCGATCTGATGTCGATCGCGATCGTCACCGCCACGCAATGCGACGGCGTGATCCTGATGTTCGAGAAGATGTTCGAATCGCGGATGTTCTTCGTCGACAAGCTGATCGCCATGGGCGCGCGAATTGTTCTCTGTGATCCTCATCGCGCCATCATCGCCGGCCCCAGCCGCCTGCGCGGGGCATCGATGATCTCGCCCGACATCCGCGCCGGCATGGCGATGCTGCTCGCCGCGGTCTGCGCCGAGGGCACCTCCACGATCAACAACGCCGACCAGATCGAGCGCGGCTACGAGCGCATCGACGAACGCCTGAACGCGCTCGGCGCGAAGATCAGGCGCGTGCCGGAGAGGAAGGGCTGAGGGCTCCTCTTCCCTTCTCCCCTTGTGGGAGAAGGTGGCGCGAAGCGCCGGATGAGGGGTATGTCTCCGCGAATCCACTCTGATTTGAATTCGCGGAGACATACCCCTTGTAAGTCGAAGCGCCGCAGGTCTGCTATTGTAGACGTTGCGGTGACGGACGGGAGCCCGCAAACCCCCAGGTCGTTGCAGGCCGTGGGTGAGAGAGGTGCCCCGTCCGTTAGTCCATTGAACCCGAACAGTCGCCTGGGC
>NZ_JBFRFR010000141.1:0-11350 GCF_052114925.1 Bradyrhizobium sp. 2TAF36
GCTCGAAACACCGCTTGAGCCGGGCGCCGCCGCCAGTTCTTCACGAACGACTACAAATCGATTGCAATGTCGGTTTGTGCCGCATTTGTTCCGAAGCGACCATGTATACAATCAGTAAGTGCGTCGGCTTCAGCCGGCGAGGTAGCAGAGCAGTTTTCTCAGGGGCGCGCACCTTGCCCACTCCCGCCAACGATAACCTTCGGGGAAGCTCCATTCGCTTCCCGGTCGACCCACGCCTCGTGCCGCCGCAGAAAGCTGCGCGTCGCCTGCACCTGACCGAGTTCGACTTCCTCACGAAACTATCCGCCCTGCAGCGTATCGGATTTCCCGCCGCGTGCCCTGTGACGGGTCACTATGACCTGCAGGCGATTGATGCTTGGCTGGATCGACGCGCCGGTCTTGGCGCATCATCCGGTGTGGCGCTTGATGCCCGAGACGTATTTGAGGAGCGACTAGCGRACCTTGGGAAACATTAAGCTCAAGCATTACGTGGTGCGCAAAGGGAAGCACGGCTACTGGCTTCCCACCGCGAAGATGCGCGCCATGGGATTTGGGATCGTGTCCTGCGGACACGACGGCCCGGATGCTTGGGCTATCGCTAAAGAATGGGAGGAGCGCTACCAGCGCGCCCGCAAGGGGCTAGAGAAGGCGCCGGCCCACCTCTATCCCATCGGGAGCGTCGGTGACGGCTTTGAGCGCTTCCGCCGCAGCAACGAATGGAAGTCGAAGCCACCTCGGACTCGCGAAGATTGGGACCGTGGCTGGAAATATATCGATTCTGTTTTTGGAGACGTCGATCCAAAGACCGTCACCTTCGAAATGCTGGACCGGTGGTACGGGAAGCTCAAGGCCACCAAGGGCGCTGGCGAGGCTGGCCGCGCGCTCAAGATCTGGAGGGCGCTCTACAACGTCCTGGCTGGCATGAAGCTTTGCCTGCCCGAGGCGGACCCGTCACAGATCATCCGAAAGACTGGCGTGCCCGGCCGCACCGAGACCTGGCAGGAGGGCGAAGTGGTTCGCCTCGTCAAGGAGGGATGGCGCACCGGCTATCGAGGGCTGGCCTGCATCATCGCAATTGCGTGGGATACCGGCTTTGCCCCAGTGGACGCCCGCACCCTGACGCCCGCTCAGGCCGTTACCAGCGGCACCGACATGGCGTTTACCAGCGATCGGGCTAAGACCGGCGAGCCAGCCATAGGCACGCTTACCGCTCGCTCTCAGCGGCTTGTGGAGGCGTACGTCGCCGGACTCGACTACGACCTGCACGACGACGCGCCGATCTTCCGGACCAAGGGCTTCAAGCCCACTGGAAAGGGCGGCCGGCCCCGTCTTCCGGTTCCATACACCAAGGACTCGCTAATCGACGATTTCGCGGACCTGCGCCGGGCGGTTTTCGGGAAGGGCGAGATGCGGCGACTCATGGACATGCGCCGGACAGGTGCGGTCGAAGCGAATGCGGGGGGGGGGCGCCGGTCGAGGCCATTGCCGCCAAGATGGCGAACAGCATCGACCAAAACCGGAAGCTGCAGAAGACCTACATGCCAGTTAACATTGCAGCGGTTCGGGCCGCGGACGAGGCGCGCAGAATCGGCCGGAGACTGCTCGGTTCGGAACAGAACAAGCTCAGAAAGTTGAAACTCGGTGGTGGGGAAAGTTGAAACTGAGGGGGTTACCCACCGCTAAGCCATTGAAACAATGGCGCGAGAGACGGGGCTCGAACCCGCGACCTCCGGCGTGACAGGCCGGCGCTCTAACCAACTGAGCTACTCCCGCGTGGTTCGCTGAAAGCGCGCGGAACGAGGGGGGACTTAAAGGCGGGGCTTGGTGAAGTCAAGGACGTTGCGCTTTGTCAGGACGCATCGGCTAAGCATTGCTCTGGAAAACGAAAAAGGCCGCCAGGCGGCGGCCTCGGTCAGCCCGAAACAGGGCGTGTCAGCGAATCTCTGACGTGCCTGCGCTGGTCACGGCCACCGGCTTGCCGGCCTTGATCACGTGAGCCGATTGGGCGGTCTGGCTGTCATCGACGTTGGTGCGGGCTGCGATCCCGAAGCCGGCGACCAGAATACCGGCAACCAGCGCCACCACCACGATCTTCAGGTGGGTGCCACGATCAGCCGAGTGAATTGAGTGGTTCATATAAGCCTCCCGACGGGCTTAGCCGCCGTCTATGGGCTCATGTCTTAAGGACCATCTGTTTCCGGATGGTTTCGCGGGTTCCGCAAAATGGTTTCATTAATACGCCCGCTTGGTTTCGCCGGGCTGGCGGCCGGAACAGGTCTCAGGTGGCCGCCCGGCCGATATCGTCCCGGATCGAACGGGCTGCCCAGACGAACAGCAGGGCGCCCAGTGTGGTCGTGACCGCCGCCGAGAGCAGGGAATAGCGCACCGCGTCCGCGCCATAAGTGCCCTTCAGGGCGTCGTTGACCATGCCGACGGCAAGCGGGCCGACGCCCTGGCCGAAGCAGGTGGCTGTGAGCGCGATCAGGGCGGAGGCGAGCGCCCGCATGCTCGGCTTGGCCACCGTCTGTGCGATCGCGAAGATCGGTCCGAGATGGAAGCCGACCAGGAACGAGGTCAGCGCCAGCATGGCGACCATCATCGCGAAATCCTGCGTCAGCATGCACAGCGCGAACACCGGGCCGGCGAGCCCCGAGGTGATCGCCGGCGCCCACAGCTTCCAGCGGTCGTCGCGGCGGCTGATTTGCGCCACCACGAAGCCGCCGAGCAGGGTGCCGGCCATGCCGGCGAGCCCCTTGAAGGTCCCGGCATAGGTGCCGATCTCGGCGCTCGACAGATGGTGCACGCGTGCCAGGAACGGCGGGATCCAGGCCGCCGTTGCGTAGTTCGTATAGGTGGTGAGGCAGAAGCCGACCAGCACGATGATGAAGCTCTGCTGCGAGGCCAGGAAGCGCAGTGTCGGCCCGAGYGGCTCGGGCACAAAACTCTCCTGCATCGCGCCGCGCTTCGGCTCGGAGATCGTCAGCCACAGAATCAATGCGAGCAGGATGCCGGGCAGGCCGGCGACGTAGAACGCCATCCGCCAGCCATAGTGCTGGTTGACGTAGCCGCCGATGAAATAGCCGAGGAAGACGCCGAGATAGGTGCCGATGGCGTAGATGCCGAGCGCGCGCGGGCGCTCGTTCTTGGTGAAGAGATCGGCGACGATCGATTGCGAGGCGGGCGAGCCCGCGGATTCGCCGATGCCCACGCCGATGCGCGCCAGCGCCAGCGAGGTCACGCTCGAGGCCGACCCGCACAGCGCCGTCATCGCACTCCAGAACGCAAGGGCCACCGCGACGATGTTGCGCCGGTTGAGCCGGTCGGCGACGCGCGCGATGGGAATGCCGAGCAGGGAATAGAACAGTGCGAAGCCGAAGCCCGCGAGCAGACCCATCATGGTGTCGCTGAGCTGAAACTCCTTCTTGATCGGCTCGATCAGGACGTTGAAGATCGTGCGGTCGAGGAAGTTCAGCGCATAGATGATGGTGAGCAGGCCCAGCACGTAATAGCGCCGCGCCGGGGGCTTTGCCGCCGCAGTCGTCTGCACCGACATCTGTGACGTCACATCGACCATCGCATCCCCCCAATTTGTCTTTGTTATCGTTGCCGGTCCAGCCCTTCGTGAGGCTGGTCGAGAGCGTTTTCGAGCGAAGTGGATACCGGTTTGCGTGAAGAAAACGCGCCAAAAACTCAGCCTTCGCGGATGTAATTCCCCGCTTCGAATTCGACTGGCGCAGCACTTGCGTCGAACGATACGCCGATCGGATCGCGGTCTGCCTCCATCGCCTCCAGTTGCTCGCTCAGCATGCGCCGGATCATCAGGATGCCGCGGTCGCTCTGGCCGAAATGCTCCTCGGAGTGGATGGTCTGCGGGCCCTGGCCGACCTGGGCCTCGTAATCGCCCGGGAATTGCTGGTGCTCGGCTTCCGTCATGTCCCACCAGAATTTGCCGTTGAACTTCGAGCGCATGCGGCCGATGTCGCCGGAAGTCTTGACGCGGCCGGCGACGTAGATGCGGAACGAGGTGTCGTCGATCGGCAGCGTCCAGCCGATCGACTCGACGCGGGCGAATTGCGCCACGCGCGGGTTCGGCACGACACGGAGCGTGGGGAGGGCCGCTTCGGTGACGCGATAAAACACCTTGCCGTCGTCCTGCTTGCGGATCGAGCGCACGGCGATGCCGCGCGGCGTCTTGTCGAACCTCACCTCCGGCATCGAGGCCATCATGTCAGTGAATTGCGGCCCCGAGAACGAGCCGTGCAGCACCGGCACGTGATAGGGATCGACCACGTTCTCGAAATGCTGTAGCCAGTTGCAGGGGATGATCGCGGGGCCGCCGCCGCCGATCGAGGAATCGTCGGCTTCGACGAACTCGCCTTCGTCCATGTTTTCCAGGCATTCGTAAGCCGGCAGCACCGGGCGTTTCTCGGCCGGGCCCATATAGGCGAAGATCAGCCCATAGCGCTCCTCGACTGGGTACCAGGGCTGGCGCACCTTGTCCTTGAACTGGCCGCCGTCGGGCTCGCAGGGCTGCTCGAGACAATGGCCTTCGGCGTCGAACTTCCAGCCGTGATAGCAGCAGCGGATGCCGTCTTCCTCGACCTTGCCGTAATAGAGCGTGGTGCCGCGATGGCAGCAGCGTGCATGGAGCAGGCCGACACGGCCGTGCTTGTCGCGGAACAGCACCAGATCCTCGCCGAGCGCGCGGACCTTCTTCGGCCTGTCGGTGGCATCGCTGACCAGCGCGACCGGATGCCAGTAGCGGCGCAGCAGCTCGCCCATCGGCGTGCCGCGAACGACCGAGGTGAGTTCGGTGCGCGTGTGCGCCGGCTTCATCGCATAGGCGGTGCCGAGATCGCGATCCCGCTGGGTCATCGTCATGCTGTTCCTCCCGCCGCTGGCCTTAGGTGGCCGGGTCGTTTTGATGCGGTGACCCAGTGAAAAATAATTCGATGACAATGTCAACGATATTCCAGAATGCCTCTTAATCGCATTTGGAATCAGGTTGGGGAGGTTGCGCTACCAGCGCTTGGCACGCCCCGGCTTTCTTGGCAGAGGTGGATCATGAGCCAGACATCGAGCAGGGACGGGCACGCATCGCCCGATGCGGACGAAAGCCACTCGCCGGCGCCGATCACCGTGATGCTGTCGTCACGGCTGATGGTGCTCGCCAATTTGCTCAAGCGCGGCGCCATCCTGCGCTACAAACGCCTCGCCGGATTGTCCTCGGTCGAGTTCGGTCTCGTCGCCTCGCTCGGTCGCCGTCCGCCGATGAGCGTGGCGCGGCTCGCCGAAGCCGTCGGCCAGGACAAGGGCCAGATCAGCCGCGCGCTCGCGGAGCTCGTCTCGCGCAAGCTGATCGCGAAGTCGGCGAACCCGAAGGACAGCCGCGAGGTGCTGGTCGCGCTGACAGCGGCAGGGCTCGCTGCGCATGATGCGATCGTCGAAGGCGCGCAGGAGCGCAATCGGCAATTGCTCGAACAGTTGAGCAAGGACGAGTTCGAGACGCTGCTGGCGCAGATCGACCGTCTCACGGCGACAGCCGAGAAGATGCTCGAAGCCGAGAAAGTTTCACGCTGATCTCTCGGAAATCTCCGGGAATGTTGGATCATTTCTAAGAACCCTTCTAAGAGGTTTTCAATTAGGGAATTCGCGCGCGCTCACCTAAGCGTCACTGCAAGCGCCTGCCGTTGGGGGAACGACGGCATGACGCAAGCAAACAGACATGTTGGGGTGCGCGTTGAACAGTCTTCGTATGCTGCGGTCGGTCGTCTTGGCGACCGCGTCTGCTTTCGCAGTGGTACCGCAGGCATCGCTTGCGCAGTCCTCGGCGCAAGGCGGTGCGCAAAACCTGCCGTCGGTCACCGTCAACGCGCCGGAAGCACGACGCCGCGCACCTGCTGCGGCCGCCCGCCGCGTGGCGCGGCCGTCGGTAGAGACCGCCGCCAGCCGCAGACCGCTTCAGCAGCGCAATGTCGGCTTCGTCGAGACGCCGCGCGGTCCGGTGAACGGCTACGTCGCCAACCGCAGCTCGTCGGGCACTAAGACCAACACGCCGATCATGGAGACGCCGCAATCGGTGTCGGTGATCGGCGCGGACCAGATCCGCGACCAGAAGGCGACCAAGCTCGACGAGGTTCTGCGCTACACCGCCGGCGTGCGGGCTGGCACCTTCGGTGCGGACACGCGCAACGATTGGTGGCTGATCCGCGGCTTCAAGTCCGACGACATCGGACTGTTTCTCGACGGCACGCAGCTGTTCTACACGGCCTATGCGAGCTGGCGGCTTCCGCCGTCCAATATGGAGCGAGTCGAGGTGTTACGCGGCCCGTCGGCGGTGCTCTATGGTGGATCGAGCCCGAGCGGCATCGTCAATGTCATCAGCAAGATGCCGCCGACCGAGCCGATCCGCTACATCGAGACCGGCGTCAACAATTTCGGCAACGCCTATGTCGGCTTCGATGTCGGCGGGCCCGTTGCAACGCAGCCCCAGGACGGCAAGCTGTTCTACCGCGTCGTCGGCGAGATCAGGAACGGCGACACGCAGGTCAACTTCACGCCGGACAACAACTACTTCATTGCGCCGTCCTTCACCTGGAAGCCGGATGCCGATACGACTTTCACGGTTCTGGCGTCGGCATCGAAGACCGACACCCGCGGCATCAACTTCCTGCCTTACCAGGGCACGGTGACCAACGCGCCGTTCGGCAAGATCCCGACCAGCTTCTTCGCCGGCGATCCCAGCGTCGACAAGTTCACGCGCGAGCAGGAGATGCTCGGCTATCAGTTCGAGCGCAATGTCACCGACGATCTAACGTTCCGGCAGAATGCGCGATTTGCGCATATCGACCTGACCTATCGCGGTTACATCGGCAACGGCTGGGACAATATCAATGCGGCCTCTCTCGGTCGCTACAATTGGTATGCGAAGGATACCGCCAACCAGGCCGATCTCGACAACCAGCTGGAATATCGCTTCAACACCGGTCCTGTCAGGCACACGATGCTGTTCGGTGTCGATCTGAAGGGCTATCAGATCGACGACTATCAGGCCTTCAACTTCGGCACCGTTCCTCCGATCAATGTGCTCAATCCGGTCTACGGCATTAACATCCCGCTCACAGGCCCGCCGTTCCGTAACTTCCTGATCACGCAGAAGCAGGCCGGCACCTACCTCCAGGACCAGATGAAGCTCGGTAACTTCACGCTGGTGCTGAGCGGCCGCAACGACTGGGTCGAGACGACGCAGGCCGCCCGTGACACTGGGGCGACGCTCGCCAGCAACAATGACAGCCAGTTCAGCGGTCGCGCAGGCTTGATCTACAATTTCGACAACGGCATCGCGCCCTACATCTCCTACGCGACGAGTTTCAACCCGATTATCGGGCTCAACGCGCAAAATCAGCTGTTCCAGCCGGAGACCGGCCAGCAGGCCGAAATCGGCGTCAAGGTCGCCCCCAAGGGATTTGATGGCTACTTCACTGCCTCGGTGTTCAACCTGAAGCGCCAGAATGTACCCACTACCGATCCGATCATCACCACGCTGCAGAACCAAACCGGCGAGGTGACCTCGCGCGGCATCGAGCTCGAAGCGGTCGCAAATGCGACGAAGGAGTTAAAGTTCATCGGCGCCTTCACGGCCTATCATCTCTTCACCAGCAGGGACCTGAACCCGGCGCTGGTCGGCAAGACGCCGACCAACACGCCTGAGCTCCTGGTCTCGGGCTGGGCCGACTACACATTCAAGGACGGACCGCTTGCGGGATTCGGCTTCGGCGGCGGCGTGCGCTATGTCGGCGCCTCCTGGGCGGACGCCGCCAACACCCTCGAGGTTCCCGCGGTCGTGCTCGGCGACCTCGCGGTCCACTACGAGTGGCAGAACTGGCGCACGGCAATCAACGTGATCAACCTGACCGACAAGATCTATGTCGCAAGCTGCGCGGCGGCCTCGTCATGCTTCTACGGCGACCGCCGGCGCGTCACCGCCAGCGTCTCCTACAAGTGGTAGGCACCGGCGAGGGGAGGGCCTCGTGAAGGCGCGCACGGTCAGGCTCTGGTCCGTGGTCCACACCTGGACCAGCCTGATCTCGACCGTCTTCCTGCTGCTGCTCTGCCTGACCGGCCTGCCGCTGATCTTCCATCACGAGATCGATGAGCTCCTGGGCTATGCCCCCCAGCCCGAAGCTCATGCGGGCGCGGCGCGTGCGACGACGCAAGCCGTCGCCGACGCCGCGCTCGCCGCCGATCCCGGCCGGGTGCTGCAATATATCGCCTGGGACAAGGACGAGCCCGGGATCGTGACCGCGTTCACCAACAGCGCCGTCAACGGGCTGCCCGACAACACGACCGTGCGCGCGTTCGATGCGATGTCGACCAAGCTGCTCGGACCGGTCGGCATCGGGCCGATGCTGATCATGCTCAAGCTGCATACCGACATGTTTGCCGGCCAGCCCGGAAAACTGTTCCTCGGCGGGATGGGCCTGCTGTTCGCCATCGCCATCATCTCCGGCGTGGTGCTGTACTGGCCGTTCACCCGCCGGCTGCGCTTTGCCACCATTCGCGGCCACGCCTCGCGCCGCGTGCGCTGGCTCGACTGGCACAATCTGATCGGCGTCGTGACGGTGGCCTGGGCACTGGTGGTRGGCCTCACCGGCGTCGTCAACACCTGGGCCGAGCTGATGCTCAACCAGTGGAAGGCCACCGAGCTTGCCAGCATGGTCGCGCCCTATGCCGGCAAGCCGCCGCCGTCGCATCTGGCTTCGCTCGACGATGTTGTGGCGCGCGCGAGGCAGACGGCGCCCGGGATGGAGGTTGCCTTCATCGCGTTTCCGGGAACGCCGTTCACCTCCTCGCACCACTTCGCCGCCTTCATGCGCGGCGACACGGCGCTGACGGCGCGGCTGCTCAAGCCGGTCCTGCTCGACGGCGAAACAGGGGAGGTCGCCGACAGCCGGGCGCTGCCGGTCTATCTCCAGGCGCTCCTGATCTCGCAGCCGCTGCATTTCGGCGATTATGGCGGGATGCCGCTCAAGGTGATCTGGGCCGTGCTCGACATTCTCACGATCGTTGTGATCGGCAGTGGCCTCTATCTCTGGCTGGCACGGCGGCGCAAGCGCGCGCCCGCCCGGAGCGACGCATTCGCCAGACGAACCCCGGTCCCGTCGTGATGCATGGCTCCTCTGACCGCTCGGGCCTGTGGATACGTGTCTTTGCTGCACCCATCCTGCTCGCGGCTGCGACCATCACCGGCCTGCTGGCTGCGCTACTCTGGGGAACGGTCGGCCAGTATGTCGCCTGGGTGACGGTGGGAGCCCCGGTGCTGGTCATTGCCTGGGTTTGGGTGCGCTGCCGCACCCAAAAAACCGGGCAATTATCGCGGACGACACGCGGCAAATAGCTGCCTCGGCCCGTGTGCCGCAATCCTCGAACGGCTGCCCTGCAAAACTGTGGCCGCCCTTGCTGGGATTGGCGATCTGCTCCATACCAGCCGCGGGGCGATTCCGGGATTTCTATCGTTCTGGGGGCGGTAAAGGGCCTAAAAAGAGCGTGTCTTGCGCCCATTGGTGCACTGCGCTAAGGCTCAGAACAATTCCAAACTGGACGAATCCGTGGCTGTCCCGAGGCTGCGGGAAAAAGGGCTCGTCAATGAGCGGCATTCTGCAGAACTATCTTCCACTCGTCGTCTTTATAGGGGTAGCGGGCCTCATCGGCCTCGTGCTGCTGATCGCGCCCTTCATCGTGGCGTTCCAGCAGCCGGACCCGGAAAAGCTGTCGGCGTATGAGTGCGGTTTCAACGCCTTCGACGACGCTCGCATGAAGTTCGACGTCCGCTTCTATCTGGTCGCCATCCTCTTCATCATCTTCGACCTCGAGGTGGCGTTCCTGTTTCCCTGGGCGGTGGCGTTCGGCAAGCTTGGCGCGACCGGCTTCTGGTCCATGGTGGTGTTCCTCGGCGTGCTGACGGTCGGGTTCGCCTATGAATGGAAGAAGGGAGCACTGGAATGGGATTGAACCCTGCAACGTCCTCTGGCCCGGTCGTCGCGCCGGCCCCCAAGGGCATCCTTGATCCGTCGACCGGCAGGCCGGTTGGCGCCAACGATCCGTTTTTCCTCGAGGTCAACTCCGAGCTGTCCGACAAGGGCTTCTTCGTGGCCGCGACCGACGACCTCATCACCTGGGCCCGTACCGGCTCGCTGATGTGGATGACCTTCGGTCTCGCCTGCTGCGCGGTCGAGATGATGCAGGTCTCGATGCCGCGCTACGACGTCGAGCGCTTCGGCTTCGCGCCGCGTGCCTCGCCGCGCCAGTCCGACGTGATGATCGTCGCCGGCACGCTGACCAACAAGATGGCGCCTGCGCTGCGCAAGGTCTACGACCAGATGCCGGAGCCGCGCTACGTCATCTCGATGGGCTCCTGCGCCAATGGCGGCGGCTACTACCACTACTCCTACTCGGTCGTGCGCGGCTGCGACCGCATCGTGCCGATCGACATCTACGTGCCGGGCTGCCCGCCCACGGCGGAAGCGCTGCTCTACGGCGTGCTGCTGCTGCAGAAGAAGATCCGCCGCACCGGCACCATCGAACGCTAAGGTTTTACGTCATGGACGACGCCAAGCTCGACGCCCTGGGGCAGACGATCGTTAGCGCGCTTCCGGGCGCCGCCATCGGTCATTCGGTTGCCTTCAACCAGCTCGCGGTGGATGTCGAGGTCAGCAAGATCGTCGAGGTGGTCAAGTACCTCCGCGACGATCCGAAATGCCGGTTCATCAACTTCACCGACATCACGGCCGCGGACTATCCGTCGCGCGAAAAACGCTTCGACGTGATCTATCACTTCCTGTCTCCGACCTTGAACGCGCGGATCCGGCTCAAGGCCCAGGCCGACGAGACCACGCAGGTGCCGTCGCTGATCGACGTGTTCCCCGGCGCGGACTGGTTCGAGCGCGAGGCCTACGACCTCTATGGCGTGTTCTTCGTCGGGCACCCCGACATGCGCCGCCTGCTGACCGATTACGGTTTCGAGGGCCATCCGCTGCGCAAGGATTTCCCGACCACCGGTTTCGTCGAGGTTCGCTACGACGACCAGGAGAAGCGGGTGGTGTACGAGCCCGTCCGGCTCAACCAGGAATTCCGCAAGTTCGATTTCCTCTCGCCGTGGGAAGGGGCGGACTATCCGCTTCCCGGTGACGAGAAGGCGGGACCGAAGGTCTGATCATGAACGAGCAACCCGAACAGCTTCGCAATTTCACCATCAACTTCGGGCCCCAGCATCCGGCTGCGCACGGCGTGCTGCGTCTGGTCCTGGAGCTTGACGGCGAAATCGTCGCCCGTGTCGATCCCCATATCGGCC
>NZ_JBFRFR010000142.1:0-11331 GCF_052114925.1 Bradyrhizobium sp. 2TAF36
GCGGGTCACATGATCCAGCAATCGGATACGGCTGACCTGATGGCCGCTGTCGACGAAGCCGCGGCGGAAACGCTGCATTGAGCCACCGCGGGTCACATGATCCAGCAATCGGATACGGCTGACCTGATGGCCGCTGTCGACGAAGCCGCGGCGGAAACGCTGCATTGAGCCACCTGATTCTCCCGAGAAGCATCTGGTCGCGGCACGATCCGAATTAGGAACGTCCAACACAGCGCTCAGTTGGCCCCGGTATCTCCTGTAGTCAAAGGTCTTTCCATGTATCATCACGTCAAAAAGCTCATGTTCACAGTCCGGGTCGACGAGCCCGATCCCCGGTTCGGCAATATGCTGCTGGAGCAATTCGGTGGCGCCAACGGCGAGCTTGCGGCCGCCATGCAGTATTCCATTCAGGGTCTCAATTGCGAGGATCCTGACCGTAAGGATCTCCTCATGGATATTGGAACCGAGGAGTTGAGCCACCTTGAGGTCGTCGGATCGCTCGCGCGCCTGCACTTGAAGCCCATGAAGTTCGATCGCGAAGCGGCGGAAGCCGATCCCTTGATCGCGATTGCCGGAGGCGGCGGCGTCAATCTGTTCAACTCGCAAGGCAGTGCCTGGACGGCGGATTATCTCAAGATCACCGGAGAACTCGACGTCGATCTGCGCAGCAACATCGCCGCAGAAGCTCGGGCCAAGATCGTCTATGAGCGCCTGATCAATTTCTGTGATGACGCCGGCACCAAAGACGCCTTGCAATTCCTGATGACACGGGAAATCACCCACATGAAGGCGTTCTCACGCGCGCTGGAAAGCATGAACAAGCCCGCGTTCAGCATCGGCCGCATCGCTCCGACGCCCGGTCTCGTGAACCAGTTCTTCAACGATTCGACAGGGTCCGGCGACAATGGCGAAATCGACACCAGAGGTCCCTGGAATGAAGGCGAGGACTGGGTTTTCATGGAATCACCGGCACTCCAGAACGGCGATCCCGGTGCGGCGCCTTCCATCGTTGCCGAGAGCTCGCCATCGGAACCGTCCGTTGGCCTTGACGACCTGCTGATCGATCAGCTGCGGGATCTCCTGCACGCGGAGAAGCAGTTGACCAAGGCATTGCCTCAGATGATCGAGGCTGCCCGCTACGACCAGCTCTCTGAGCTGTTCACAGTTCACCTGGCCGAAACCGAAGCGCAGATCGAGCGTCTCGACGAGTGCTTCGAACTTCTCGGGAAGAAGCCGCGCGCCAAGGCTTGCAAGGGCATGCAGGGGCTTGTCGAGGAAGGCGACGAAGTGATCAAGGAGGGCGCCAGGAAGGACGATGCCGCCGCGGATCTCGCGTTGATCGGTGCGGCACAGCGTGTCGAGCATTACGAGATTGCCGGCTATGCGACCGCCCGCAACCTGGCGCAGCAGTTGCGTCACACCGCCGTCGTCGCGCTGCTTTCCAAGAATCTCGCCGAGGAAGAGAACGCGGATCAGTTGCTCAATCAGGTCGCACGTTCGTTGATGTCGGTTGCGAAGATGCCCGCCGCCATCGAGCAGACGTTCGCCGAGGATGAGCCCGCCGGAGGCTAGGTCGGCCTTGAACCATTGACCACAAGGCAACGCGGCCCCTGCAGGGGCCGCTGCGCCACCACAGCCGGAAAGGATCTCGCATGCCCCCGAAGATCAAAGAACATACCTGCCCGCTGTGCAATGGAACCGGCTTTCCCAAATCCAAGGAGCCAACGCACCCGGGTCGCAAGATCTATCCAGTCAAATGCGAGTCCTGCCAAGGCAAGGGCAAGATATCGGAGATGACGTGACGTGATCTCAGTGCTTTGAGGTCGCGCTAAAGGCCGGTCCTACTCCGCCGCCTGCCGTACATGCCGCGCCGTCGGCGTGCGCATGGTGACGAGCTCTTCGGCCGCGGTCGGATGCAGCGCGATCGTCGCGTCGAAGTCGGCCTTGGTCGCCTTCATCTTCACCGCGATCGCGACCACCTGGGTGACCTCGGCGGCGCAATCGCCGACGATGTGGCCGCCGAGCACGCGGTCGGTCGAGCCATCGACGACGAGCTTCATCAGCACGCGGGTGTCGCGGCCCGACATCGTCGCCTTGATCGGCCGGAACGTCGTCTTGTAGATGTCGACGTGGCTGAATTGCGCACGCGCCTCGGTCTCCGTCAGACCGACCGTGCCGACCTCCGGCTGCGAGAACACCGCGGTCGGAATGTAGGAATGATCGACCTGCACCTCGCGCTTGCCGAACACGGTGTCGGCAAACGCATGCCCCTCGCGGATCGCAACCGGCGTCAGATTGTGCCGGTGGGTGACATCGCCGATCGCATAGATGTTGTCGACCGAGCTCTTCGAAAAATGGTCCACCGCGATGCCACCATTCTCGGGGTTGATGGCGACGCCGGCCTTCTCCAGGCCGAGATTGGCGACCGACGGATGGCGGCCGATCGCGAACATCACTTGGTCGGAAGCAAGGCTCGAGCCGTTCGACAGATGCGTGGTAAATTCCTCGCCGTGCCGATCGACCTTCGCCACCGTGCAGCCGGTGAGAATGGTGATGCCCTGCTTCTCCATCTCGCTGCGGACGTGGGCGCGAACGTCCTCGTCGAAACCGCGCAGGATGTTGTCGCCGCGATAGATCACGGTGACGTCGGAGCCGTAGCCGGCGAAGATGCCGGCGAATTCCAGCGCGATATAGCCGCCGCCCTGGATCACGATCCGCTTCGGCAGCTTCTTCAGATGAAACGCCTCGTTGGAGGAGATCACGTGCTCGATGCCGGGGATCGAGGCGCCGTGGTTGGGCGCGCCGCCGGTGGCGATCAGGATGTATTTTGCGCTGATCTTCCGGTCGTTCTCGAGCAGGCGGACGGTGTGCTTGTCCTCGATCACCGCGCGACTCTTGACGACCTGCGCGCCCGACTTCTCGACATTCGTCGTGTAGGCCGCTTCCAGCCGCGCGATCTCCTTGTCCTTGTTGGCGATCAGCGTCGGCCAGTCGAAGGTCGCGGGCGGAACGGTCCAGCCGAAACCAGCGGCATCTTCCAGCTCGTGACGGACATGCGATCCGATCACGAACAGCTTCTTCGGCACGCAGCCGCGGATCACGCAGGTCCCGCCCATGCGGTACTCTTCCGCGATCATCACGCGCGCGCCGTGACCGGCCGCGATGCGGGCGGCACGCACGCCGCCCGAGCCGCCACCGATGACAAAGAGGTCGACGTCGAATTCAGCCATTGTCCACTCCGACCTCTTCTTTCAGCGCATGATCCGGAGACGTGTGCAGCGGTTCTCCGATAGGACCATGCGCAAATAACATCCTAAAGCGCGATGACGCGCTTTAGGGATTTCTGATCAGATAGGTACTGTCAGATTTCCTTGCCACGCTTGCGCATCTCGGCACGGAAGGCACCCATCACGGTCTCGGAGAAGTTCTGGGCCCAGGAGTTCATGAAGGCCATGCTCAGGCCGATGGCGCGCGGCTCGGCGTCGATCAGCTTCTTGCCCAGCGGCGACTTGTAGAAGGTGACGAGGTCCTTCAGTTCCTGCTCGGTGAACTCGCTGGCATAGATCTGCGCCATGCCTTCGCCGATCTCGTTCTGGCGGCCGTTGAGCTGCTGGGCCACGATCGGCGCGACCTCGCTGAGCTCCTTCTGGTAGTTGAGATTCTGCTGGATCAGCGTGATCTTGGTCTTCTCGACCATGCCAGGCACGGCGCCCTGATACATCGCGGTGGCGTTCTTGATCTGCAGGATCTCCTTGGCCGCCGCGATCGCCGCAGGCGAGGCTTTCGGCGGGGCGGGCGCGGGAGCAGCCTTCTGGGCCGGCGCGGCCTGCTGCGCGATCGCCGGGACCGCCAAGACGGCCAGTCCAGCAGCAAGCGTCGCGGCCGGCAAGAATCTCAATACGCTCTTCATTCCTAGTCTCCTTTCGGCTTACGCCGTTCAATCACGCGAATTCCCTCGCCGCCCGCCAAAACGGCCGAGCTGGCCAAGCCGATAAACAAGCCATGCTCGACCACGCCGGGGATCGAGCTCAACGCCTTGGCGAGGCCAGGCGGATCCACGATGCGTCCGAGCTGAGCATCGAGAATCCAGTGGCCGCCATCGGTGACGAAAACGTGGCCATCCTTGTCGCCGCCTTTGGCCTTGCGGACCGCCATTTGCCCGGAAACGCCGCATTCGGCAAATGCCTTCTCGATCGCGCGGCGCGTCGCGCCGAGCCCGAACGGGATGACCTCGATCGGCAGCGGAAAGCGGCCGAGCGTCGGCACCCATTTGCTGTCGTCGGCAATCACGATCATGCGATCCGAGGCGGCCGCCACGATCTTCTCGCGCAGCAGCGCGCCGCCGCCGCCCTTGATCAGGTTGAAGTCGGGATCGATCTCGTCGGCGCCGTCGACGGTGAGGTCGAGATGATCGATCTCGTCCAGCGTCGTCAGCTTCACACCGCAGCGCTCGGCGTCGAGGCGCGTCGCCTCCGAGGTCGGTACGCCGATCACCTTGAGCCCGGCCTGCACGCGCTCGCCGAGCAGCTCGACGAAATGTTTGGCGGTCGAGCCGGTGCCGAGCCCGAGCTGCATGCCGTCACGCACCTCCTCGAGGGCGCGCGCCGCAGCCTGCCGCTTCAACTGGTCCATGTTCACGATGCGCCCGCCCCTGAATTTTAGAGTGTGCCGCCGATAGGTTGCTTGCGGCGGCCTATGTAGCCTCGTTTTTCCCGCCGGAACAGGCCTCCGGGCCGATCTTATAAGGTGAACTTATGGCTTCGGCCCTTGCGCCGATCCGGCCGGCCCGATAGCGCTGGGACCATGACCTCCCCTTACACCCTCGTCTTCGATCTCGACGGCACGCTTGTGGATACGGCGCCCGACCTGATCACCGCGCTGAATTTCGTGCTCGACCGCGAAGGGCTGCCGCCCGTGCCGATGGCCTCGGCCCGCAACATGATCGGCGCCGGCGCCCGCAAGCTGATCGAACGAGGGCTGGAGGCTGAGGGCCGCATGGTCACGCCGGCTGACATGGACCGGATGACGGCGGATTTCATCGCCTATTATGCCGACCATATCGCGGTCGAATCCCGTCCGTTCGAGGGGCTCGAGGCCGCACTCGACCAGTTTGCCGCCCAGGGCCACCGGCTGGCGGTCTGCACAAACAAGCTGGAATGGCTGTCCAAGCGCCTGCTGGACCAGCTCGACCTCACCCGCCGCTTTGCCGCGATCTGCGGCGCGGACACCTTTGGCGTCCAGAAGCCCGATCCGACCATTTTCCGCGAGACCGTGGCGCGCGCCGGCGGAGCGGTCAAAGCCAGCATCATGGTCGGCGATGCCGGAACCGACGTCGGCGTGGCCCGGCGCGCTGGGGTGCCCGTGATCGGGGTCAGCTTCGGCTATACGGACGTGCCGATCGCCGAGCTGAAGCCGGACCGGCTGATCCATCACATGCGCGACCTGCCGGCCGCGGCCCACAGCCTAATGACTGCCTAGGAACCACAAGCCTCTGAGATAACTGCCATATTCTACGGAACCCTGCGTTAACCATCTATTAACTATGCACAGCGCGCCGGTTGCTTGCTTGGAACGACGCTCGTAGGTTCGCCCGGGGATGTGGCGGTTCGTCGCAGTTAGAAGTGGGTGGTCATGCGTCGTGTCATCGCGATTGCGCTAGCGGGAGCGAGCCTTGGTGGCTGCTCCTCGATGTCTTGGGACATGTTCAAATCGGCGCCGCCGACCGTCCAGGTCCGGCTCGAATCCAATCCTCCGGGGGCTGACGCTACGACCTCGCTGGGTGCGGGTTGCAAGACCCCCTGCTCCGTCTCGGTTCCCGCCCCCGACGCCCCCTTCACCGTCGCTTTCGCGCTGCCGAAATATCAGCCGGCCAGCGTGCCCGTGAACGTGATCAAGAACCCCGGCGATTTGACCACAGCCGCCACGGTCACCACCGATCCGAATCCGGTGTTTGCGGAACTCCAGCCGGCAGTGCCGCCCAAGCCTGTGAAGAAGCCGCACCGGCCGAAGAAGCCGRAGCCGGCCGCAGCCGCCGCGGCGCCTGCGGATGCCGCACCCGCTGCGGCCCCTGCGGATGCTGCACCTGCTGCGGTGGCGGCCTCGCCGTTTCCCGATCCGAACGCAGGAAAGCGCTGATCCAAGCGCTGATTACGTATACCACCCGATTGTCCTAACCGCGTCCGATGCTTAGATTGCTTCCAGAGCACCACTGAAGCAAAGGTGCGCCCGTCGCCGTAAGTGACAAGGCATTTGGCAAGGCATCTGGTATGAACGGACCTTCCGCGAGCCCTCTCGCAGCAGCGAGCCCCCGCGACGCGCTGTCGAGCGCGATGACCGATCCGTTCGGGCGGACCATCTCGTATTTGCGCGTATCCGTCACCGACCGCTGCGATCTGCGCTGCTTCTATTGCATGTCGGAAGACATGACATTCCTGCCCAAGGCGGACCTGCTGACGCTGGAGGAGCTCGACCGGCTCTGCACGGCCTTCATCGCCAAGGGCGTGAAGAAGCTGCGGCTCACCGGCGGCGAGCCGCTGGTCCGCCGTAACGTGATGACGCTGGTGCGCTCGCTGTCCCGCCACCTTTCGAGCGGTGCCCTGAGCGAGCTGACCCTGACCACCAACGGCACCCAGCTTGCGAAACACGCCCGGGAGCTCGCCGATTGCGGCGTCCGCCGCATCAACGTCTCGCTCGACACGCTCGATCCCAAGAAATTTCGCGAGATCACCCGCTGGGGCGAGATCGACAAGGTGCTGGAGGGCATCGAAGCCGCGCGTGCCGCTGGGCTTGGCGTGAAGATCAACGCGGTGGCGCTGAAGAACCTCAACGAGGACGAGCTTCCCGACCTGATGCGCTGGGCGCACGGCAAGGGCATGGGCCTGACGCTGATCGAGGTCATGCCGATGGGCGAGATCGGCTCGGGCCGTATCGACCAGTACCTGCCGCTGTCGCTGGTGCGCGCGCGGCTCGCCCAGCAATTCACGTTGACCGATTTGGCCGAGAGCACCGGCGGGCCGGCGCGCTATGTCAGCGTTGCCGAGACCGGCGGCAAGCTCGGCTTCATCACGCCGATGACCCATAATTTCTGCGAATCCTGCAACCGGGTGCGCATCACCTGCACGGGCACGCTGCACACCTGCCTCGGCCACGAGGATGCTTCAGATTTGCGCAAACCCCTGCGTGCATCTGACGACGACATGCTGCTTGCGGATGCGATCGACCGCGCCATCGGGCTGAAGCCCAAGGGCCACGATTTCATCATCGACCGCCGCCACGACCGCCCCAGCGTCTCCAGGCACATGAGCGTCACGGGCGGCTGAGGGATTCGCGCCCTCCCCGCCATAAGCTTTTGACTCGGCGTCAATTTGCCCATTTTCCGATTGACGGCGCACAAGCCCGCTGGTTTGGTGCAGCCGCCTTTGCTTGCCCGGCAGCAATAAGCCGGCCGCGCCCCTTTGGCGGTCGCGGTCAAGACGGCAAGGCACGAGGGGAGGACTGACGCCGCAATCGCTCCGGAATATTGTCCGTGCGGTCGCGTGCTTTTCGCACGCCGGCCAGGCGATGCGTGCTGAAGCCTCCCGTAAAGTGTTGGGCCGCGACGGCGACGGAGAGAAAGTAAGATGCGTCCATTGCTGGCGGTGAGCAACGCCATCGACGCCCTCAATGAAAAGATTGGGTACGTCTGTAACATCTTGGTGCTGCTGGCGTGCCTGGTCAGCGCGGCCAATGCCATGATCCGCTATGCCTTCAGCAACTCCTCGAACGGCTGGCTGGAGCTGCAATGGTACATGTTCGCCATCCTGGTGATGTTCGGCGCGTCCTACACCTTCAAGCGCAACGAGCATGTCCGCGTCGAGATCTTCTACCTCACGCTCTCGGAACGCGGCCAGCTCTGGCTCGACATGATCGGCACGCTCTGCTTCCTGATCCCCTCCTGCCTCCTGCTCGCCTATCTGTCCTGGCCGTTCTTCATGCAGGCCTATAACGTCGGCGAGATGTCGGGCAATGCCGGCGGCCTGATCCGCTGGCCCATCAAGTTCGTGATCCCCGCCGGCTTCGTGTTGCTGGCGCTCCAGGGTGTTTCCGAAGTCATCAAGCGTATCGCGGCTCTCCAGGGCTATGTGACGATCGACGCCAAGTACGAGAGGCCGACCCAATGATTACGCTGGAAATGATGCCGCCGCTGATGTTCGGCGGCCTGGTTCTGGCGATGCTGATCGGCTTCCCCGTCGCGTTCACGCTCGCGGCGGTCGGCCTCTCCTTCGGCTTCCTGTCCATTTATCTCGGATTCTTCGACCTCAACTTCCTCCAGGCGATTCCCGGCCGCGTGTTCGGCAGCGTGCTKKCCAACGASYTGCTGCTSGCSATYCCGTTCTTCACCTTCATGGGCGCCATATTAGAGAGATGTGGACTGGCCGAAGATATGCTGGACTCGATGGGCCAGCTGTTCGGCCCGGTCCGCGGCGGCCTCGGCTATTCCGTCATCATCGTCGGTTTCATCCTCGGCGCCATCACCGGCACGGTGGCGGCGCAGGTCATCGCCATGGCGCTGATCTCGATGCCGGTGATGATCCGCTACGGCTACAACATGCGCTACATCACCGGCGTGCTCGCGGCCTCCGGCACGATCACGCAGCTGGTGCCGCCCTCGCTGGTGCTGATCGTGCTCGCCGACCAGCTCGGCAAGTCGGTCGGCGACATGTATCTCGGCGCCTGGGGTCCCTCGGTGTTCCAGATCATGCTGTTCGCCGGCTACACCTTCATCCTCGGCCTGATCAAGCCGAGCCACGTGCCGCCGGTGCCGAAGGAAGCGCGCACGCTGACCGGCTGGGCGCTGTGGAAGAAGTGCCTGATGGGCATCATCCCCTCGGCCGTGCTGATCTTCGTCGTGCTCGGCACCATGATGATGGGTCTTGCGACCCCGACGGAAGCCGGCGCGATGGGCGCGGTCGGCGCCATCGTGCTCGCCGCGATCCATCACAAGGACTTCACCTCGAAGGACCGCATGATCCTGATCGGCGGCGTGATCGCCGCCGGCGTCGGCACCATCGTCGCGATGCTGTTCACCGAGAACCTGGTCTTCAGGCTCTCGTTCGCCGTCACCTATCTCGCCGTGGCGTGGATCTGCATCCAGGCCGCACGCATCCCCGAGCTGCGCGACCTGATCAAGCAGGGCTACGAGTCCACCATGCGCCTCACCTGCATGGTCACCTTCATCCTGATCGGCTCGACCTGCTTCTCGGTGGTGTTCCTCGGCGTCTCCGGCGGCGTCTGGCTCGAGCATCTCCTGACCTCGCTGCCCGGCGGCGTGTGGGGCTTCCTGATCTTCATCAACCTCTTCATCTTCTTCCTGGCGTTCTTCCTCGACTTCTTCGAGATCGCCTTCATCATCCTGCCGATGATCGCGCCGATCGCGCAGAAGGTCCTCGCCCCCGTGGTGGGACCGGACGCGGCGCTGATCTGGTTCGGCGTGATGCTGTGCGTAAACATGCAGACCTCGTTCCTGCATCCCCCGTTCGGCTTCGCGCTGTTCTATCTGCGCGGCGTGGCGCCGAAGGAAGTGAAGAGCTCCGACATCTATTGGGGCGCAATCCCCTGGATCGGCCTGCAGCTGATCATGGTGCTGCTCGTGATCATCTTCCCGATCACGGTGACGGGCCTGCTCGACAAGCCGCTCAACGTCGATCTCGACAAGGTCAAGATCGAAGTGCCGCAGATCGACCTGCCGCCACTGGATCTCGGACCGCCGCAGAAATAGCGGCCATAACCATCGCCGTCATGTTCCGCCTCGGCGGTTCATGACGCGCGCGCCCGCGCACGTGACAAGCGCCGGAAACACGGGCATACCGGGCCATCCTCCAACTGATGGACCGCCGCGCATGTCCCGATCGCTCCCCGCTGCGTCGCTCGCCCCCTTGATCGCGTCGCTCTGGCTGGCATGTGCCGCAACGTTTGCGCATGCGGAACCGATGAGCGATGTCCATGCGCTGGCGCAAAAGGAGCAGCAGCCGCTGCTCGACACGCTGCGCGATCTCGTCAGCATCGAATCCGGCAGCAAGGACATCGACGGCCTGAACCAGATCGCCGAGCGCGTTGCCGGCCAGCTCAAGCAGCTCGGCGGCACGGTGGAGATTTTGCACCCCACCGACGTCTATCGCCTCGACGACACGCCCGAGACAATCGGCCCGGCCGTGCACGCCGTGTTCAAGGGCACCGGCAGCAAGAAGATCATGCTGATCGCCCACATGGACACGGTGTACCTGAAGGGCATGCTTAAGGACCAGCCGTTCCGCGTCGACGGCGACAAGGCCTACGGCCTCGGCATTGCCGACGACAAGCAGGGCGTCGCGCTCATTCTCCATACCGTGGCGATGCTCCAGAAACTCAATTTTAGGGATTACGGCACGCTCACGGTGCTCACCAATGGCGACGAGGAGATCTCCTCGCCCGGCTGGCGCAGCACCATCACCAAATTTGCCGCGGATCAGGACGTGGTGTTCTCGTTCGAGGGCGGCGGCACCGACGGCACGCTGCGCCTTGCCACCAGCGGCATCGGCTCAGCCTATCTCACGGTGCATGGCAAGTCCTCGCACGCCGGCGCGCGGCCCGAGGGCGGCGTCAACGCGCTGTACGAGCTCTCGCACCAGGTGCTGCAGATGAAGGACCTGTCCAAGCCCGAGCAAGGCCTGAAGCTGAACTGGACGGTCTCGAAGGCCGGCACCAACCGCAACGTGATCCCGGCCGACGCCTCGGCCCAGGCCGACGCACGTGCGCTCAAGGTCGCAGATTTCGACGAGTTGCAGAAGGCGCTGCAGGAGAAGATCAAGAACCGCCTGCTGCCCGACTCCAGGGTCGAGCTGAAATTCGAGGTGCGCCGCCCGCCGCTGGAGGCCAACGACGCCTCACGCCGCGTCGCGGCCTACGGCAAGACGATCTATGGGGAGATCGGACTGTCCCTCAAGGTCGACGAGAAGGCGACCGGCGGCGGCACCGACGCCGCATTTGCCGCGCTCAAGACCAGCGGCGCCGTGGTGGAAGGCATGGGCCTGTCAGGCTTCGGCGCGCACTCCAACGATGCCGAATATGTGCAGATCAACAGCATCGTGCCGCGGCTCTATCTGGCCACGCGCATGATCATGGACCTGTCCACGGGCAAGCTGAAATAGCGGCCGCTTTCTTCCCTTCTCCCCTTGTGGGAGAAGGTGGCGCGAAGCGCCGGATGAGGGGTCTCTATCCGCACGCTTTAATGAGAGTTGGACTCGCGGAGAGAACCCCTTGTAAGTCGAAGCGCCGCAGGTCTGCTATTGTAGACGTTGCGGTGACGGACGGGAG
>NZ_JBFRFR010000143.1:0-11213 GCF_052114925.1 Bradyrhizobium sp. 2TAF36
GCGAGGTCTGTTGCCGCAGCCTCGTGCAACTGTTCAGGTTGATAGATGGAACGGGCGGGAGACCGGGCCGGATCACGGCGTCAAGCGCCAAGGACCCAACGGCTTCCCGCCCACTCCATCATGACAGGCTTCCAAGACACAGGGACCCAGAAGCGCCGCTGCTCGCCGAGACGTGGGCCCCGGCTCCGCAGCGCACCGCCGAAGTCGCGCTGCGCTGCGTCCGGGGTACGGGACCGAAAACCGGCTCAGATCACTTCTGCGGCAGATTCACCCGCACATGCAGCTCGCGGAGCTGCTTGGTGCTGGGCTCCGACGGCGCTCCCATCAGCAGATCCATGGCCTGCTGGTTCATCGGGAAAAGCGAGATCTCGCGCAGATTATTGGTGCCGCACAGAAGCATCACGATGCGGTCGACGCCCGCGGCCATGCCGCCATGCGGCGGCGCGCCGTATTGGAAGGCGCGGTACATGCCGCCGAAGCGGTCGACCACTTCCTGCTCGCCGTAACCCGCGATCTCGAACGCCTTCACCATCGCTTCCGGCACGTGGTTGCGGATGCCGCCCGAGGCGATCTCGTAGCCGTTGCAGGTGATGTCGTACTGGAACGCCTTGATGGTCAGCGGGTCCTGGCCCTTCAACGCGTCGAGACCGCCCTGCGGCATCGAGAACGGGTTGTGCGAGAAGTCGACTTTCTTGTCGTCCTCGTTGTACTCGTACATCGGGAAGTCGACGATCCAGGCGAGCTCGAACCGCTCCTTGTCGGTGAGGTTCAATTCCTCGCCGACCTTGTTGCGGGCAAGACCTGAGAATTTCCAGAACTTGTCGGGGTCGCCRGCGACGAAGAAGGCGGCATCGCCTTCCTTGACGCCGATCTGCGCGCGGATCGCAGCCGTACGCTCTGGCCCAATGTTGTTCGCGAGCGGACCCGCGCCCTCGCCGCCCTCGCGCCACATGATGTAGCCGAGACCGGGTTGGCCTTCACCCTGCGCCCACGAGTTCATGCGGTCGCAGAACGCGCGGCTGCCACCGCCCGGCGCCGGGATCGCCCAGACCTGGTTCTTGGGGTCTTCGAGCATGCGCGCAAAGACCTTGAAGCCGGAGCCGCGGAAATGCTCGGAGACGTCCTGCATCTCGATCGGGTTGCGCAGGTCCGGCTTGTCGCTGCCGTATTTGCGTAGCGCTTCGGCGAACGGGATACGGCGCCAGTTCTTGCTCACCGGCTTGCCCTTGGCGAACTCCTCGAACACGCCGGTGATCACGGGCTCCATCGCCGCGAACACGTCCTCCTGCGTGACAAAGCTCATCTCGACGTCGAGCTGGTAGAACTCGCCCGGCAGACGGTCGGCGCGCGGGTCCTCGTCGCGGAAGCAGGGCGCGATCTGGAAATAGCGGTCGAAGCCCGACATCATCAGCAGCTGCTTGTACTGCTGCGGCGCCTGCGGCAGCGCATAGAACTTGCCGGGATGGATGCGCGAGGGCACCAGGAAGTCGCGCGCGCCTTCCGGCGAGGACGCAGTCAGGATCGGGGTGTTGAACTCGAAGAACCCCTGCCCCTCCATGCGCCGACGCATCGACTTGATGATTTCGACGCGCGTCATGATGTTCTGGTGCAGCTTCTCGCGGCGCAAATCGAGGAAGCGGTACTTCAGGCGGATGTCCTCAGGGTATTCCTGATCGCCGAACACCGGCAGCGGCAGGTCGCCGGCCGGACCGAGCACCTCAATCTCGCTGACATAGATCTCGATCTTGCCGGTCGGCAGATCGTCATTGTCGGTCCCCTCGGGGCGGCGGCGGACCTTGCCGTCCATCTTGACCACGAATTCCGACCGGAGCTTTTCGGCCAGCGCGAACGCCGGCGAGTCCGGATCGACCACGCACTGGGTCAGGCCGTAATGGTCGCGCAGGTCGATGAACAGCACGCCGCCATGGTCGCGAACGCGATGGACCCAGCCCGAGAGGCGAACTGTTTCGCCGATGTTGCTCTCGCGGAGCGCGCCGCATGTATGTGACCGGTAGCGATGCATGGTCGTCCCAAAATCAATGTCGGAGGGGTCGAATCGGACGGCCTGAAACGACCGGTCCGAAGTTGCGGCAGGGTTTACCCGACGAGGCCGGAGGCGGCAACCAAGGGAACGGGCTGTTTTGGGGCCGAAGCGCCCATTTTTGGCCGATTGGGCCTCAAGCCTTTGCCATCAGGCGTTCCCCGCCTATCTTTACCTCCATGACCGTCCATTTCCCCTTCCAGAACTCGTATTCGGCACTGCCGGACAGCTTCTTTGCCCGGGTCGCGCCGACCCCTGTGGCCGCCCCCCGGCTGATCAAGCTGAACCGGCCGCTGGCGGTCCAGCTCGGGCTCGACCCTGACCTGCTAGAGACCCCTGAGGGTGCCGAAATCCTGGCCGGGAAAACGGTTCCCGCTGGCGCCGACCCAATCGCCATGGCCTATGCCGGCCACCAGTTCGGGCAATTCGTGCCCCAGCTCGGCGACGGCCGAGCGATCCTGCTCGGCGAGGTCATCGACAGAGACGGCATCCGCCGCGACATCCAGCTCAAGGGCTCGGGTCCCACCCCGTTCTCCCGCCGCGGCGACGGCCGTGCTGCGTTGGGTCCGGTGCTGCGTGAATACATCGTCAGCGAAGCCATGTTTGCGCTCGGCATCCCGACCACGCGCTCGCTCGCCGCGGTCGTCACCGGCGAGCACGTCATCCGCGAGACCGCGCTGCCCGGCGCTGTGCTGACGCGCGTCGCCGCGAGCCACATCCGCGTCGGCACCTTCCAGTTCTTCGCCGTCCGCCGCGACACCGGCGCGATCCGCCGGCTCGCCGACCACGTCATCGCCCGCCACTATCCGGATCTGCTCCATGCAGAGCGCCCCTATCACGCCCTGCTCGCCGGCGTCGTCGCGCGTCAGGCCGATCTCATCGCGCGCTGGTTGCTGGTCGGCTTCATCCACGGCGTGATGAACACCGACAACTCTTCGATCTCGGGCGAGACCATCGATTACGGCCCCTGCGCCTTCATGGATGCCTACAACCCCGCGCAGGTGTTTTCGTCGATCGACGAGATGGGCCGCTATGCCTATGCCAACCAGCCGCGCATCGCGCTGTGGAATCTGACCCGGCTCGCCGAATGCCTGCTGCCGCTGTTCTCCGACGATCAGGAGAAGGCGGTCGCGGAAGCCCAGGACATTCTCGGCGCTTTCTCCGAGACGTTCAGCACCGCCTATCAAGCAGGCCTGCGCAAGAAGGTCGGCCTGTTCACGGAACGCGACGGCGACGAGGCGCTGATCCAGGACCTGCTGGACGCCATGGCCAAGAACCAGGCCGACTTCACCCTCACCTTCCGCAAGCTCGGTGACGCCGCAGGCGACGAGGCCGCCGCTGCCGACGTCCGCGCGCAGTTCATGGACCCCTCAGCCCTCGACGACTGGGCCAGACGCTGGCGCGAGCGCACCGCGCTGGAGCCGCAGGCCGCAGCCGAGCGGCAGGCCGCCATGCACGCCGTCAACCCGATCTTCATCCCGCGCAACCACCGCGTCGAGGCCGTGATCCAGGCCGCGGTGAACAACGACGACTACGCGCCGTTCGAAGAGCTGGTGAAGGTGCTGGCCAAGCCGTTCGAGGAGCAGCCGGACTATGCCGCCTACGCCGATCCGCCGCTGCCGGACCAGCGAGTGCTGCAGACGTTCTGCGGGACATAGCAACAAACTCGGTGCGTAGGGTGGATTAGCCGAAGGCGTAATCCACCGCTTCTCTCAACCAGACGAGAGTACAGAGGTGGATTACGCTTCGCTAATCCACCCTACGAGCTAACGCGATCGTCACGCCCGCTCACCGAATTCGCCCGCGATCTTGGCGTCACCGCCCGAATCCTCGGGAAATAATCCAGCCCGCACATCGCGGTGAAATGACGAGTACCGCCAATCGCAAACCTTCGAGACATGACCGTGCTTGACGGGATTGTAATAGCAATATTCGACGTGGCGGGCGTAGTCGGCCTCGTCACGGATCAGATGCTCCCAGAACCGGCGTTGCCAGATGCCGCGTTCGTTCCGCGCCGCACGGACAACGCTCAGCCGCTCATTCGCTGGGAGTGCTTTGGCAAATCGCGTCTTGATCAGCCTCCAGCGGACCGAAAAATTGGCATCGTCCGGTGGCAGCTTCCAGATCGCGTGGAGATGATCCGGTAAAACTACGAAAGCATCGATCTCGAAAGGATGGCTCCGGCGCGTTGCGGCGACCGCGTCCCGTAAGATTTCGATGTGGTGGGTCAAAAGAGCTTTCCGCCGATCGAGCAGGTTCACGGTGAAGAACCAGCCCCCTCCGGGGATGAATGCGCGGCGGTAGTCGGACATATCACCGATAACACAACTTGAAGTTGGCTCACAGTGGTGGATTACGCCTTCGGCTAATCCACCCTACGCACCTTCTTACTTCGTCGCCTTCCTGATCCCGCCGAACGACGCCGCGTCGAACTTCTGCGGATCGACGGGATCGTAGCGGGACCACTCCATGTCGGGCACGTTGGCATACCGCTCGGCCCAGGCCTTGTTCGTCGTCGTCGTTCCGGGCGCGACGGGGCGGATCTCGAAATGCAGCACCTTGTTCGGGTCGATCTCGCCGATCGTGTCCTTTGCCTTGACGCTCGCGCCCACCGCAAGCGCCTCTCCCTTCGGCCCGACAATGCGGCCAAGCTGGACGTAGCGCGTGTAGATGACGCCGCCGTTGGGATAGGTGTGCTTGAGCACGACATAGCGGCCGCAACCGCCGATCACGGGCAGGTCGGCCGGCGCCTGCTCGCTGGTCTCGATCTTGACGACGACGCCGTCCGCCATCGCCGCCACCGGACCGCCTGCCTTGTCGGAGGTGAAATCGACGCCGGGATGCTCGTCCTGGGTCCAGCATCCACAGGAGGTCATCGTCTTGTCTGCCGGCTTGTCGGCGCGCGGAAAGCTGCGCGGGGTGAGGAATTCATTGACCAGCAGTCCCGGCCCTTCGGGGGACGTGAAGGCATGGATCGCATAGAGCGAGAGCTTGTCCCCAACCGGCACCCGGCAAGAAGCCGTAGACCACATCCTGGATGAAGACCTTCAGCTCGCGCCCCTTGGCGGAGCGGACCGTGATGCAGTTGGTCGCCTGCAAGGCGTCGGCGTCGGTCTTGGGCATGCCGCTCATGATCAGCGATCGCTTGAGCGCGCCACTTGCGCACGGCTCCCCGTGGGAGGCCAGCGTGACGTCGAGCTTCAGCGGCGACATCGGGTAGACGTCGAGGCCGGTGGCCGGTCGCCGCCGTGCCAGGAACTCGTCGAGATCGGTCTCCTTGTAACGGGCGAAATTGAATTCGGCGCGCGCCGCATCGGGGACGGCGGAGAGGACGACAAGCAGCAGGGAGACGGCAAGCAAACCCAGCTTGGGGAGGCCACGCGGCGGCAACATTCGGAGGTCTCGTGATGCAAATTCGGTGCGCCGTATGAGCAAACCACGACCGCATCTTCGCGGCAAGGTAGACCGCATCTTGCGCCTCAATCGTGAGAGGTCATTCGGCCGCAGAGTACGCTCGCCCGGTCGTCCCAAGCATGTCCACACCTTCCACGCGCCGTAGGAACCGCTGTCATCAAACTGAAACACTGGCGCTCTAACGGCCTGTCAGGGACGTCCTGCCGGAGGCGCCCATCCTCCAACAGTCCTGACGCGCCATGCCCTTCAAATTCATCCACATCACCGACACGCATCTCGCGAACCCCGGACTGAAGCTCTATGGCCTCGATCCGCGCGCCCGGCTGGACGCGGCGGTTGCCGACATCAACAAACACCAGTCCGATGCTGCCTTCGCAGTCGTGACCGGCGACCTCACGCATTGGGGCGAGCCTGAATCCTACGCCAATTTCGCCGAGGCGATGGCCGCTCTGAAAATCCCTTATATCGCCATGGTGGGCAATCACGACAAGCGCGTGGCCTGCCTCGACGGACTGAAGGCCGCGCCGCGCGACCAGAACGGCTTCGTCCAGGGCACCCGCACCACCGAGCACGGCCTGTTCGTCTTCCTCGACACGCTGGACGAAACCAGCCACGCCGGCGAGATGTGCGCCAAGCGCCTCGGCTGGCTCGCGAGCACGCTGGCGGCCGCGCCCGCCGATATGCCGTTCGTCGTCTTCATGCATCATCCGCCCTTCCCGGTCGGCGTCCACGCGATGGACGAGATCGCACTGGCGCAGAGCGCCGAATTCGCCGAGGTGATCGCGCCCTATCGCGCACGCATCCGTCACCTCTTCTTCGGCCACGTGCACCGGCCGATCTTCGGTAGCTACGGCAAGATCCCGTTCTCGACGCTCCGCGGCACCAACCACCAGGTCTGGTTCGAGCTTGACGCTGCCGCGACCGACCATCTCGCCAGCCATGAGCCGCCGGCCTATGGCGTGGTGCTGATCGACGGCGAGAACCTGGTCGTGCACAGCCACGACTTCCTCGACACCAGTCTGCGCTTCCCCTTCGAGCCACCGGCGGGAATGGACGGCCGCGACTATGCGCTCAAGTTCGCGGCACGGTGAAATGAGCCTAGCTGAACCCGCGGCTCTTCCGGTCGCGGCATCGGCGGCACCGCGTCGGCACGTCCTGAAGCGGTTTGTAGGCCGCTTCAACGCCTCGCTGCCTGCCTATCTGTTGCTTCTGCCATCGCTGGTCTTCCTCGCACTGTTCACCTATGGCGCGATGGGCCGCGTGCTCATCGACGCGCTCTACCAGCGCGCCACGCCGAAGGCGCCGGTCCGCTTCGTCGGCCTCGACAATGTCAGTGCGGTGCTAGCCGACCCCGCCTTCACCGGCGCGGTCGTCAACAATCTCGTCTACGCCATCGGCACGGCGATCCCGAGCATTGGACTTGCACTCCTGTTCGCGCTGGCGCTGTCGCGCACCAATGCGGTGAGCAGCGCGCTGCGCGCCGCGCTGTTCCTGCCGGTGCTGATCCCGATGGTCGCGGCCTCCGCGCTGTTCCTGTTCATCTTCCTGCCCAATGTCGGCCTGCTCGACTACTACATCGGCCGCCTGCTTCCGGTGGTGCCGAACTGGCTCGGCGACCCCGACATCGCACTCTATGCGATCATGGTGATCACCATCTGGAAGAACGCCGGCTACTACATGTTGTTCTTCCTCGCCGGCCTGCAGGCCGTGCCCGAGGATGTCATGGAAGCCGCGCATCTCGACGGCGCCGGCCCGTTCATGCGGCTGCGCTACATCATCCTCCCCGAGCTCAAGCCCACCTTCCTGTTCGTCATCGTCATCGCCACGCTCAACGCGGTCACGCAGGTCGACCACGTCTTCGTCATGACCAAAGGCGGACCGTCGAACTCGACCAATCTCGTGTTGTTCTACATCTACCAGCAGGCGGTCGAGCATTACGACATCGGCAAGGCCTCGGCGGCAACGCTACTGACGCTTGCGGCGCTGATGGGCCTCACCGCGCTCTCCTTCCGGACGATGGCCAATCGTGAGGGCGGAGCATGACGCTGATCGACTGGCTGCTTAGGGACGCCCCGCTCGCCACGCGCCGCGAGATCACGCCAAAGCTCGGCTTTCTGCTGACCGTGCTGCTCGCGATCGTTTGGCTGATCCCGTTCCTGTGGATGGGCGTGGCGACGCTGCGCCCGGCGTCCGACGGCATCAACGTGATGGCCGAGCTGATCCCGAGCCTCAAGCCCACGCTCGACAATGTCAGGGATGCCTGGGAGATCGGCGATTTCCCGCGCTACACCCTCAACACCACGATCATCTGCACCGGCATCCTGCTGGTGCAGTTCGTCACGATCACGCTGGCCGGCTTTGCCTTTGCGCGGCTCGAATTCGCCGGCAAGACGCTGATCTTCTATTTGTTCCTGATGCAGCTGATGCTGGTACCGGTGCTGCTGATCGTGCCGAATTTGAGCCTGGTGGCGCAGCTCGGGCTCTACGACACGCTCGCCGGCGTGATGATGCCGTTCTTCGCCTCGGCCTTCGGCACCTTCCTGATGCGACAGGCTTTCGAAGCCATTCCGACCGAGCTGGAAGACGCCGCCCTGATCGACGGCGCCAGCCTTCTCCAGCGCATCCGCCACATCTACGTGCCGCTGTCGATGCCGAGCTTTTCCGCCTTCGCCATCATCTCCGTTACCAGCCACTGGAACGACTTCCTGTGGCCGCTGATGGTGATCAACTCGCCGGACAAGCGGCCGCTCACGGTCGGTCTGTCCGTCTTCACCGCGACCGCCGAAGGCACGCAGGCCTGGGGCACCATCGCCGCCGGCACGCTCATGGTGATCGCGCCGCTGCTCATCACCTTCCTGATCTTCCAGAAGCGCTTCATCAGTTCTTTCGTCACCTCAGGCATCAAATAGGAGAGTTTTCGATGCTGTTTACCCGCAGGCTCATGCTTGGCCTTGCCATGGCAGGCTCCATGGCTGGCGCCCTCGCCGTCCCGGCGATGGCCGAAGGCCCGACCGAGATCGACCTGTTCTTCCCCGTTCCCGTCGACGGCAAGCTCGCCCGCGACATGGGCACGTTGATCAAGGAGTTCAACGAGACCCATCCCGCCATCAAGGCGACCGCCGTCTACACCGGCTCCTATGACGACACGCTGATCAAGACGCGCGCGTCGATCAAGGCCGGCAAGCCGCCGGCCGCCGTGATCATGTCGGCGAACTTCCTGCTCGACATGCAGATCGAGAACGAGCTCACCAATCTCGATCCCCTAATCGCCGCCGACGGCACCACCAAGGACCAGTTTCTCGGCCAGTTCTTCCCGGCGCTCCAGGGCAATGCGGTGATCAATCGCTCGGTCTACGGCGTGCCCTTCCACAATTCGACGCCGCTGCTCTACATCAACGCCGACAAGGCCAAGGAAGCCGGCCTCGATCCGAGCAAGCCGCCGCAGACCTGGGCCGAGCTCACCGACTGGGCCAAGAAGCTCACCAAGCGCGAGGGCGACAAGGTGACCCAATGGGGCATCGCGATCCCCTGCGCCTATGACTATTGTGGCTGGATGATGGAAACGCTCACCATGACCAACGGCGGGCGCTACTACAACGAGGAGTTCGGCGGCGAGGTCTATTACGACACGCCCTCGATGCTGGGCGCGCTGACCTGGTGGAACGACCTCGTCTACAAGCACAAGGTTCATGCCCCCGGCGCGACGCCGGGACCGGCCGTCAGCACCTCCTTCATCTCCGGCAATGCCGCGATGATGATGCTCTCGACGGGCTCGCTGACCTATGTGCGCGACAACGCCAAGTTCAACTACAAGGTCGCGTTCATCCCGCGCAACGTCCGCAACGCCGTGCCGATCGGCGGCGCCTCGCTGATCGTTCCGGCCGGCCTCGAAGCCGACAAGCAGAAGGCTGCCTGGACCCTGATCAAGTGGATGACCTCGCCCGAGAAGAGCGCCTGGTGGAGCCGTGCCACCGGCTATTTCGCGCCCAACATGGCCGCCTACAAGACGCCTGACATGGTCGACTTCCTCAACAAGAACCCGGACGCCAAGACCGCCGTCGAGCAGCTCGACGTCGCAAAACCCTGGTTCGCGACCTACAAGACCGTGCCGGTCCGCAAGACGCTGGAGGACGAGGTCATGCTGGTCCTCAACGGCAAGAAGCAGCCGAAGGAGGCGCTGGTCGCCGCCCAGAAGGCCGCCGACGAGACGCTGAAGCCGTACAACGCGGAGACCTCGCTGAAGCTGCCGTAAGGCTAGCGATCAGCCAAACAACCTCGGCGCTCCACGGTGTGGGGCGCCGAAATCATTTCAGGGGTCGCGATCGCATCAGTTGCGCCTGCCGTCGAGCCTGAACACCATCTGCGTCGGACGCACGAACCGCAATGCGACCAGCAGCACGGCCATGACGGTGCACATGTAGATGACAGCCATCGCATCGATCGAATAGACCGGCCGGACACCGCCAGCGAAGACGTTGTAATACAGCGCGACGACCAGGGTCTGCGATCCCCCGCCCGCGAGCAGAAACGCCAGCTCGAAGTTCGAGATCGTATTCACGAGAACCAGCAGACCCGCCGTCAAAATGCCCGGCAGCATCAGCGGCAACAGGATGCGGCGGAATATCTGCAGCCGGCTCGCGCCGAGCATCTGGGCCGACCATTCAAGATTCAAGCTGATCTGCTCGAAGAACGGCAACAGGATGAAGACCGCAAGAGGAACCATGGGGACGAGCACGGCGAGAATGACGCCAATGACCGTCCCTCCGACACCGAACCCATAAAGCGTCGTGGCAAGCGGAATGCCGTAGGTCATCTGAGGGATCAGTAGCGGCAGGAAGTAGAGCAGCAGCAGGACCGGCTTGGCGTTGAAATTCCGCCGCGCCAGCACGTAGGCCGCCGGAAATCCGATCGCGAGCGCGATGAAGACCACGGCCAGCGCGATGAACAGCGTGATGAAGAGAACATGGGAGAGCTCGAACTCCCGCCAGGCGTAGGTAAACCAATCCGTCGTGAACGCCGGCGGCAACGGCTTGCCGAACCAGCGTTTGGCGAACGAGCTGACCACGACATGCGTCACGATGCCGAGCAGGTTCAGGATGAACCCCAGCAGGAACAGGTAGATCGCCAATTTCCACATCCGTCCGCGCATCTGCTTCCCCTCAGCGTTTGCCGACGCCCATGGTTGTTGCAATCGTCATACGGCGACGCACCAGCACGATGACCACCAGCGCCGCGAGCTGGCAGAGCCCCATGATGACCGCGATCGCAGATGCGTAGGACATGTCATATTGCTCGAAGGCCTGCTGGTAGGCCGCGATCGAGATCGTCCGCGTCGAGCCGGCCGGCTGGCCAACCATCACCGCGGATGGAAACACCGCAAAGCTCATCACGAAGACGAGGGCAAACGCGATGATCAGGCCCGGTGCGATCAACGGGAACATGACACGCCGGAAGATGGTCCAGGGCCCGGCGCCCAGCATGCGTGCGGAGCTTTCCAGGCTCGGGTCGATGCCGGAGATGTAACCGAGCAACATCAGGAAGCAGAACGGAAAGTTCTGCATGAACAGCGAGAAGGTGACGCCGATAGAATTATGCGTCAGCTCGAGCGGGTTCTGGATCAATCCGACCGCAAGCAGCAACTGGTTGAGCCAGCCATTGTGGCCGTAGAAGCCGAGGATCCCTTCCGACAGGAAGACGACACCGAGCGAGATCGGAAGCACGAGAATGGTCGTGATGGTGCGCTCGAACCAGATGCCAC
>NZ_JBFRFR010000144.1:0-10903 GCF_052114925.1 Bradyrhizobium sp. 2TAF36
CTCCCCGTCCAGGAGACGAGCGACAAAGCGCAGACGCTCTTCCATCACCGAACTCGCTTTCCACGGCATCGACACCTCCCGCGGAACAAAAGCGGGAGCGACAAAGCGCAGACGCTCTTCCATCACCGAACTCGCTTTCCACGGCATCGACACCTCCCGCGGAACAAAAGCGGAAAGTGTAACCCATGTGTCCGGTACGTTCTGTCACCTATGTCTCGGGCCGCTCAGCTCTGATTTTTCGTTGTTTTCCGCGCCGTTGTTTCGTCCTCCGATGCAGCCTCGCCGCGAGACGGCATACCATCGCCTCAGACTTTGCGCAGGCTTTCGATTTCCCACAGCGCCAGTTGCCGCCGGTCGAACGGTGGGACGTAATCGTCCAGCACCTTGATCGGCGGCGGGAAGTTGTAGGGCGGAGCGCTCAGATCGATGGAGAAGAAGTCACCCGTGCGGATCGCACGATTTCGGCCCGCCGGGTAAGTGGTCGTCAGGAGATACTTGATGTTGGATCGACGAATGTTGTCGATTGCTTGAAAAATCATCTCTTCGGAAAGATGAATGAAGCAATCGCGGCATAGCAGCAGGTCAGCTTCCGGGAGCGGATCGTTGCAGAGATCGATCCGGAGGAACGTGCGATCTGGGCGACTGTATTGGTCACCCGTGCGCGCAATCAGTTCCGGAACGATGTCTCCTCCAATGTAGCGAGAAATTGGAAGTTCGATCTTCGACAACCGATGAAAATCACCACAAGGCAAATCGAGCAAGGTACGGATCTCGAGGTCGCCAACCAGACCAGGAAGGCTTTCCCGCACCCTTTGGGTATTGTGCAGCGTGGATCCGCCGCCGGAAGCGGTTTCCTTGTAACCCCAGACGTTGCGACGATAGATCTCGCCGAACACTTCGCCAGGCGTTCCACGGAGATTGCGCACCATCTGCGTGCGCAACCAGATCAGCGCGGGCTCTGGTAACGTCTGGCGCGCGATGTCGATAGCCGTCGAGAAAAAGGCCGTCTGACGTAACCAGTCTGCAAACTTGTCGAACACATCGCCCCCGTATTGTCGCAAGCTAGATGCGCGCGAACCTGAATTGTTGCGTGCCGCGCTCGGTGGGATCCGGGCTCCGCTCAGTGATGCGAAATCCCTCATGGGCCTGGATGAATGCTTGCTCGGAGATCCAGTTGCGCTCGTATCTGACGAGCTTCTCCCTGGAGGCGAGCGACGACCCTGGACCGTTGTCGCTCAGGTACGATGTCTGAACCTCTCGCCGGGTCTCTTCGCTGATCGGAACGCGGTACCATGCCAACGTTGCCGGCCGAACCGTGCACAGCGTTCTGACGGTTTCCAATGCATCCGGGACGTACTGTATGGCCCCATTCGAGTGGATGAGATCGACAGTGCCGAGCCAGTCGGCGGCCTGGTCGATGCGCTCGAAAAACATCAGCCTATCGGTGCCAAGCTCCTTGGCGCGCTGCACCATTGCAGGCGTCTCAACTACCGCCCATCGAATGTCCGGGCGTTGCCGGCGCGCCACCTTGTAATGCAGGCCAGCGCCTCCGCCGAAATCCAGAACCGTGTTTATGCCCGCGACCAGCGGCCAGTCGCTGTCCGGGTTGTAGTTGATTGTCTTTAGGAAAATCGTTTCGACCAGTTCCGGATTCTCGTACCCCTGAACAACCTCTCGCGGCGGCAGCAGCTTACGCTTCACTCGCTTGATGAAGGTCATAACGGGCGGACTCGGCACGCCTTGTGATACGTGTCGAGCGTCTACCACAATCAGAAACATTTGGAAACAATCGTGAAACGCGCCATCCGGCGCGGCGCGTTCGAGGCTTCACCGGGAAGCACATATCTGTCCGCCCGATTCCGAGACCTTTCCGGACGTGACGTTGCGGGTTGATCGCCGCGAATGCTGATCGCGGGTTCAAGACCGAGCGCGCAGTCTACGTGATGACAGTCACATAACGCAGATCAGATCTCCCCTAATTTCCCGGTCACGCAAACACGGGGAGATTTCACATGCGCGAGATCATTCTGGTCGCCGCCATGGTCCTGGCTTCTGCATCTGCCCATGCTGCCGACCGCAGCCTGTCGCTGGCCACGGCAACGGCTGCTCCGCAGGCCACCACGACCGCCGCTCCGACGACGCAAATCAGCGAAGTCGCGCCAGCCGCGGAAGCTCCGAAATACGTCGATCGTCCGCCGGCAGTCTCGGCCCCTGCTCCCGCCGTGGCGACGGCTCCTGCCGTGACCGCGACAACGACGACTTCAGCGCCGGCGGAGACAAGCAAGCCCGCCACGAAGACCGCAAAGGCGGGCAAGCCGAAGCACAAGCGCAGCTGGACCGAAGGCCGCATCATCAGCGAGCTGCACCGCCACGGCATCTACTGGTAAGGCTGCGACTCGCTCCAAAAGCAAATGGCCGGGCAAGAGCCCGGCCATGCGCGTATTGAGGAAGCGTTGCGGGCTTACTGCGACACCGTCTGCACCACGCTCGTTATCGGACGCGCGCTCGACGTCGGCACCTTCAGGTCCTTCAGCAGCGCCTCGTCATATTCCGGCAGCGTCTGGAGCGTTGCCTTGGCCTTCATCTGCACGACCTTGTAGCCGCCAGCCTTCAGCCGCGCGAGCAGCGCCGGCATGGCTTCGCCGGTGTGCTTCTGGAAGTCGTGCATCAGGATGATGCCCTTGCCGAGCTTGTCGAGCTTGGTCATCACGTTGTCGACGATCTTCTCCGGCGTGGCACCCTTCCTGAAGTCGAAGGAGTCGATGTCGGTCGAGAACATCGCGACATTGCGGGTGCCGAAATAGCTCACCATCGCCGGATTGTGCTGAAGCTGCGGGAAGCGGAAGAACGGTGCCGGGTTGGTGCCGAGCGCGAACCTCACCGCGCTGAAGCCCTTCTCGACCTCGTCCTTGACCTGTTGCTCCGTCATCTTCTTGCTGTTCAGGTTGACATGCGACCAGGTGTGCGTGCCGACCGTGTGGCCCTGGGCCAGCACCTGGCGCAGGATTTCCGGATGATAGGTCGCGTGCTTGCCGACCGAGAAGAACAGACCCTTGGTGCATTCATCCGCAAGCGCCTTCAGCACCGCGGGCGTGTTGACCGGCCACGGACCGTCGTCGAAGGTCAGCACGACCTCCTTGTCGGTGAGGAAGTCGAACTGCTTGAAATGCTCGAAGCCGAAGCCGGGTCCGCCGGTGGTGTCGATCTCGACCACGCGGGCAACGCCCAGCGCGTTCGGATTGGCACAGGTCGACTTCTGCTGCACCGGCACGACCGGAGCGGGCGCAGGCGCCGCTGCCTGAGCAACCGCCGTCGGCCTGGCCGCGATCGCCGCGGTGGTCTCGACGTCATCCTTGGCGGCGAGCTTCGCCTGTGCCGGCAATTGATCGGCGGCACGGGCGGCCGTTGTTTTGGGGGCGCCCTGATCGGCGCGCGCGGAATAATAAAACCAACCGCCGACGGCGATCACGACCGCCGCAACTACACTGGCCAGCATCAGGCCCAACGCATTACGCATCGCTATTCTTTCCAATTACGCAACCAACCCTGCGGAATCTCCCGCGCGACGAGCCATTAATGCGAAGGAACAGTTAACGTGACACCAACACGACGGCGTTTGCGCCGGATTTTCAGCGAGGTGCGCCATGTGACGGAGGTCACAGATGGATGGCCACCCGTGACCGTCATCACAGTGGAAACTGTTTTGCCGGAGCATCGTAGTTCCCACCAACAACGGGCCCCGCTTCCAGCGGCGCCAATGGGAGCTTCAAATGACCAAATCTTCTTCGGCTAAGTCTTTCTCTGCGAAATTGCTGACGAGTAGGATCCGCGACACCAGCCTGGCTCTGGGCTTTGCCGCCATCGTCTCGATCGTCTCGACGACCGCGAGCTTCGCCTTCTCGGCCGAGGCGCAGCAGCAGTGCACCGGCGATGCCTTCCGCCTGTGCTCCTCGGAAATCCCCAACGTCCCGAAGATCACGGCGTGCATGATGAAGCATCGCTCCGACTTGAGCGCCGGCTGCCGCGCGGTGATGGACAAGGACCTCGCAAAGGGCGCCTCACGCAAGGTCGCTGACGCCCAGGACAAGCAGTAGGACAACGCGCAACGGCGATCGTTGTTAGCTCCCCTCGCGATGTGCTCCCGGCGTCAAGCCGGGGCCACGCGCGCCAGTCCCGCTCGGCAATAAAGCCGTTGCGGCCCCGGGATCGTCGCACTAGCTTCGCCCGCACTTCCTTGGGGTAAGAGGCATTACGCGATGACCAGATTTCTTTTCATTGTTTCTTTGATTCTGTGCGCATCGAGCGCCTCAGCGCAACAGCAGCCTGGCCACGATGCCTGCGCGCGCGATGTGACGCGCTTCTGCCGTGCCGTGATGAACAATGGCGATGGCGCCGTGCTCGCTTGCCTCAAGCAGAACCGCACCCGCCTCAGCAAAGCCTGCGACAAGGTGCTGACGGATCACGGGCAGTAAGATGTGCCGTCGCAGCCCGGCTGAGCGAAATCCGGGGTCTGCCCGCGCGTGAGATCGTCCCGGATCGCGCTTCGCTTCATCCGGGCTACAGGCCAAAACCTACGTGCTGCTTCCCGCCACGCTCGCGACCACCGGCAGCACCTCGGCGCCGGCACGATCCGGCGTCTCTTCCTTCCAGCGCACCGAGCCGAACGGACGCTCCAGCATGCGGCGGATCCGCACCGGATCGGGGCCGATGTGGAAATCGATCGCCTGCTGATGCAACGCGCGCTCGGACTGCGTCGAGCGGTTGCGCTGGCGCAAGTAATCGAGCCAGGTCGGACAGTGGTAGCGCTCGGTCCATAATTCGGGGTCGGCGATGTCGCGCGCGATCGACCAGCCATAGGCGCCGTTGCGCTGCCGGGAGAGCTGCACGTCCTGCATCACATTGTGGAAGGCGCGCGCGTTCTCCTGGCTCACCCTATATTCGATCTCGACCACCAGTGGCCCGCTGCGCGCCGTGAGCGACAGTTTGACTTCCGGATCGGCGAGCACGTCCGCGTCCTCGTTGCGGGCGCCGACGCGCGGCATCGCCAGCCAAATGCCCAGCACCGGYGAGATCAGCATCAGGCTGGCGGCCGTCAGCAGCGCGACCTCGACGCCGGCATAATCGGTGAGATGGCCCCAGCCCCAGGCGCCGATCGCGATGCCGCCGGATATCGAGGCCTGGAACGCCGCGAGCGAACGGCCCGCGACCCAGCGCGGCGCCGAGAGCTGCACGCCGATGTTGAACAGCGCGACGGCCGCCATCCAGACCGCACCGGCGAGCACAAGCGCCGCCGCCGTCAACACCGGCTCCGTGCTCACGGCAAGCGCGGCCATCGCAAATGCCATCGAGATGGTGCAGGCGCGGATCGCGGCCTCGCCGCTCATGCGCTTGCGCAATTCATGGATGTTGAGCGCACCGACGACGGCGCCCATGCCGAAGGCACCCAGCATGATGCCGTAGGTCTGCGCGCCGCCATGCAGCAGGTCGCGCGCGATCAGCGGCATCAGGGCCATGATGGCACCGCCGATCAGGCCCATCACCAATGTGCGCAACAGCACGATCTTGATCGGCGGCGAATTGGTGATGTAGCGGAAGCCCGAGACCATCGCGCGGTTGAGCTTCTCCCGCGGCAGGCGCGAGGGCTCGGTGTTGCGCCGCCAGAGCAGCAGCACCACCAGCAGCGGCAGATAAAGGATCGCGTTGCAGGCAAACGCGGCCACCGCGCCGAGCGAGGCGACGATGACGCCGCCGACCGCGGGACCGAAGCTGCGTGCAATATTGTAGCTGATGCCGTTCAGTGCGACGGCTGACGGCAGTGATTCGGGCGGGACCTGCTCGCTGACCGAGGATTGCCACGCCGGCCCGAACAGCGCATTGCCGCTGCCCACTACGAAGCAGAAGACGAGCAGCGTTTCCGGGGTGATCAGCTTGAGCCAGGCCAGCACCGTCAGCGCAGTCGCGCCGATCAGCGCGATCGCGAGCGAAATCAAGGTCACGATGCGCCGGTCATACATGTCGGCGATGGCGCCGGCCGGCATCGAGATCAGCATGATCGGCAGCATCAGCGCGGTCTGCACCAGCGCCACCTTGTCGGCCGAGGCCGCCATCTGCGTCATCGCCCAGGCCGCGCCCACGCCCTGGATCAAGAGGCCAAGATTGGAGAGCAGGCTGGCGAGCCAGATGCGCCGGAACACGGTGTACCGCAGGGGTGCGGCGATGCCGTCGCCGGCGAATTTCTGACGGTTCGGCTGCTCGGTCATATCCCCTTCCATATGGGCTGGCAGAAGTGGTCTTGGAATGGTCTTTGGGTGATTCCGGCAGGTTCAGTGATGCCTGCGAAAGTCCTTCGCTGTCCAGTGGTTAGGCCGGTATAAGCGGTCCAAAGACGTGGTTTTTCCGGAGAAACATATGAAGCTGTCGCGACGGTCGATCCTGCTGGGGGCAGGCAGCTTGCCTTTCGCGGTTGCGAGCTTGCGGACAGGCGCGCTGGCGCAGACCGCGCCCACGGCTCAGAATGCCGAGGTGCCGCCGATCCTGTTCGTCCACGGCAATGGTGAATACGACGCGGTCTGGATGACGACGCTTTGGCGGATGGAATCCAACGGCGTCGCGCGCGATCGCATGATGGCGATCAATTTCACGGATCCGCTGGCGCGCAGCGACGACAAGGTCGAGCAAGCGGGCCGCTCCTCGACCGGGGACCAGCGCCGCGAGCTCGCGGCGGCCATCGCGGAATTGAAGCGCCGCACCGGCGCGGCCCGCGTGGCGCTGGTCGGCAGTTCGCGCGGTGGCTACGCCATTCGCAACGTCATCAGGAACGGCGGTGCCGGCGATGTCAGCCATGCCGTGCTGTGCGGCACGCCCAATCACGGCGTGTTCGCGACCGACGACCAGCCGAACAACGAATTCAATGGCCGCGGTACATTTCTGCGCGGCCTGAATGAGGGCGAGAGCGAGGTGACGCCGGGCACGGCCTTCCTCACCCTGCGCAGCGATGGCATGGACAAGTACGCGCAAGCCGACGGCCGCTTCATCGGCAAGCCCGGCACGCCGACCGGCGTTACCGTCGAAGGGCCGGAGTTGACGGGCGCCACCAATCTCGTGCTCGTCGCGCTCGACCATCGCGAAGTGGCGTTTCACCCGCGTGCCTTCCGCGAGATCTACAAATTCATTGCCGGCCGCGAGCCCGCGCGCATCGCGATTGTGCCGGAGCAGAGCGTCAGGTTGAGCGGCCTTGTGACCGGTACGCCAGGCGGCGTGTCGACCAATCGCCCGGTGGCGGGTGCAACCGTCGATGTCTTCCGCGTCGATCCTGATACCGGGGAGCGCAAAGGCGGCGCGGTGCACAGCGCGAAGACCGGCGCCGACGGCCGCTGGGGTCCGGCGCAGGTCGAGCCTTCCTGGTTCCTCGAATTCGCCCTGACGTCGCCGGACGCGCCGACGACGCATATCTACCGCACGCCGTTCGCGCGCTCGTCCGATGTCGTGCATCTGCGTGCCGCGCGCCCGCTCGGGCCCGCGGACAAGGATGCCGGCGCCGTCGTGATCATGTCACGCCCGCGCGGCTATTTCGGCCTGCCGCGGGACGTGGTGCTGCTCGACGGCAAGGAGCCGGCCGACGTCAAGCCGGGTGTGCCCACGGATTCGGCAGCAACCTTGCGGCTCCCGGCCGCGGAGGCCGGGCGTAACGTCGTGGCCCAGTTCGGCGAAGAACGAATTGTGGCGCGTGCCTGGCCCGCCTCCGAGAACAGGATTGCGATTGCCGAGCTGACTTACTAGCTATTGGCCTGGGTCATATCTGCGGGAGAGAGCCATGAACATCGCCAGTGTGCGTCGGCCCATCATCCCTCCGACCCCGCCGCGTGCGCCCGACGACATGTCGTTTCTCGGCCGGGTCGCGGTCCTCAAGCAGAACATGATCGCGACCTGGGGCCAGCGTGCCTACGAAGAAGAGGTCATCAAGGGCCGCTTTTTCCTCCACAACAGCTTCATTCTGAATCAGCCGAATGCAATTCGGCATGTCCTGCTCAGCAATTATGAAAACTACACGCGCACGCCGGCGGGGATCCGCATGCTGCGTCCGGTGCTCGGCGAAGGAGTTCTGATCGCGGAAGGCCACGCCTGGGCGCATCAGCGCCGTACGCTCGCGCCGGCCTTCACGCCGCGTGCGACCGCAAATCTCGTCCCGCATATGACCGCGGTGCTCGACGAGACCATCACAAAGCTCGATGCGCGAACAAGCGAGCCGGTCGATCTGCGCGAGACGATGCAGCGTATGACGCTGGAGATCGCCGGGCGCACGATGTTCTCGTTCGGCATGGACCGTCACGGCCCGACCTTGCGCAACTTCGTCATGGAATACGGCGCGCGGCTGGGACGGCCCTATTTCCTCGACATGCTGCTGCCGGTGTCCTGGCCGACCCCGATGGATTTTGCCCGCGCCCGCTTCCGCAAGCGCTGGACCGAATTCGTCGCGATGCTGATCGCCGAGCGGCGCACGATGGGCAAGAAGGACGGCGCGCCGCCGCGCGACCTGTTCGATCTCATGGACGCGGCGCGCGATCCCGAAACCGGCAAGGGCTTTTCGGACGCGCAACTCGTCGACGAGGTCGCGACCATGATCCTGGCGGGTCACGAGACCACGGCGACGGCGCTGTTCTGGGCGCTCTATCTGCTCGCGCTCGATCCGGAGACGCAGGAGGAAGTTGCCTCCGAGACCCATGGCGAGCATCTCGACAGCATGGCCGACATCGATCGCCAGAAGTTCACCCGCGCGGTGATCGAGGAGACCATGCGGCTCTATCCGCCGGCCTTCCTGGTCGCGCGTGCCGCGCGCGAGAAGGATAATGCGGCCGGCGTCGAGATCGGCAAGGGCGACATCATCATGATCGCGCCCTGGCTGCTGCACCGGCATGAGAAGCTGTGGGATCAGCCGAACGCCTTCATTCCCAAACGCTTCATGTCGAACGAGGCGCCCGACCGTTTCGCTTACCTGCCGTTCGGCGCGGGTCCGCGCGTCTGCATCGGCGCGCCGTTCGCGCAAGCCGAATCCGTGCTGGCGCTGGCCCGGTTGATCGGCGCGTTCCGCATCGAGCTTGCCGACAGGGTTCCGGTGATCCCGCTCGGCGTCGTGACGACCCAGCCGGACCACTCACCTTTGTTCCGCATCACGCGTCGGTGACAGACATTCGTCTGCCCGATGGCGCGATCCACCCCAGATAGAGCCTCCGCCATGAGCGACATCCAGGCCCAGTTTTCCGTTCTGAAGCAGACCGCCGACGCCAAGGTGGTCGACGCGATTGCGCGCCTCATCGAGGACGGCGAGGATCACGAGCTCAACCGCGTCAATGTTCTCGATTTCTCCAGGCAGCATGGCCTCGATGAAGAGCACACGATCTCCACCTTCCTGCACTCGGCGCGGCTCGGACTGTTCGATCTCGGCTGGAACGTGCTCTGTCCGGGCTGCGGCGGCGTGCTGGGGGCCCATTCGACGCTGAAGGCGCTCAAGCCGGACGATTATCACTGCGCGCTCTGCGCCTGCGGCTACAAGGCGTCGGTCGACGATCAGGTCGAGGTCTCCTTCACCGTGAATCCGCGCGTGCGGCGCATCGCAGCGCACGATCCCGATACGCTTCCGGTGTGGGAATATTTCAAGCAGGTATTCTGGAGTTCCGGCGTCGACTTCAACAAGGAATCCTTCGCGACGCTCGCCAACGAGGTGACGCTCGATACGCTCGAGCTTCCGGCAGGCGAGAAGGCGACCATGTCGCTGCAACTGCCGGGCGACTTCATCATCATCTTCGAGCCGGTGACGCACGCCGCCCATTTCATCGACGTCCAGGGCGAGCCGACCAAGGAGCGCCAGCAGTTCGCGATCATGTACAACAAGGTGCAGGCTCCGACGGGGACGACGACCATGCGGCCGGGGCCGCTGCGGCTGTCGCTGGAGAACCAGGCCGGCGTGCGCGTGTTGCCGTCGGTGTTCATCGCGGCCGAGGCGCTCCATCATCTCATCGGCAAGCGCAAGCCGTTCCTCACCGCCAAGCGCATGCTGTCGAACCAGACGTTTCGCGATGTCTTCAAGGCGGACAATCTCAGCCTCGACCAGCGGCTCCAGATCACGTCGCTGACATTCCTGTTCACCGATTTGAAGGGCTCGACCGCGCTCTACGAGCGCGTCGGCGATCTCGCCGCCTTCGATCTCGTGCGCGCGCATTTCCATGCGCTGCTCGAGATCATCTCCTCCGAGAAGGGCGCGGTGGTGAAGACAATCGGCGACGCCGTGATGGCGACCTTCATCCGTCCGGAGCACGCCATCGTCGCGGGCCTGCGGATGCGGGCCGCTATGGACGAGCTCAACAGGCAGCGCGGCACCGACGATCTCATCGTCAAGATCGGCATCCATGAAGGCCCCTGTCTTGCGGTGATGCTCAACGAACGCCAGGATTATTTCGGCCAGACCGTCAACATCGCCGCTCGCGTCCAGAGCCTGTCGACGGCGCGGGAGATCCACATCACGGGCCCCGTGCTCGATGCGCCCGCAGTCGCCGAGGTGCTCGAGCAGCGCGCGATCAAGCCGATCCAGAAGCAGGCGGCCCTGCGCGGCATCGCCGACAAGATGGTGGTGTACGAGATACCGTGAGGACGGCACTCCCGATCATTGCGAGCTTAGCGACCATCCGGAGTCTTTCCAGTGAGGCAGTCTGGATTGCTTCGCTGCGCTCGCAATGACGATGTGGAGACAGGTGCGTGCCACACTCACTGTCGTCATGCCCGGGCTAGTCCCGGGCATCCACGTCTTGCTTCGCTGTGGCGCGTGGATGGCCGGGACTAGTGTTTAGCCCGGAGACATGGCTGACACCTGTTCGGACACATCACTGACAGGTTGGCCATTGGTCAAGTC
>NZ_JBFRFR010000145.1:0-11548 GCF_052114925.1 Bradyrhizobium sp. 2TAF36
TTGGTAACGCACATGGCGGAGAGGCCCGATGCATTGGCGTGGCACTGCGCCATCGAGCTATAGCCGCAGTAGAAAGTTTCGCCTCCGCCCCAGTACCAACGTTGTAGGCAGATCGGAGCATTCCCGCCATATGTTTGGGCCTGAGTTGGTGCGGCGGTCAAAACCGCGATCGTTGCCCAGATCGCCAAAGCTGGAATGCGCATCAGAATTTCCTTACGGATCGACGCCATCGCATCAGCACCTCGAACCAGACAAAGCCTATTGCTTCAGATCAATTCACATTCGCGCCGACAACATTGCTGGGCCGGAGAAACTCGCAATGCAGGATGATGCTTACTGTCAGTCAATCGGTGCTGCCAAAGGCACCCCACAATATACGAATTGTCGACTGACGGTAACTCAGCAGCGCGAAGACAAACATAATACAGCGTGGGCAGCAGCAGCAATCATATCGGAAGGGAACAATTCCGACGGGAAGCATGCTTTTTGTTGGGGGCGGCCGTCAAACCATGCCGCGATTTACGTGCCAACCGGTCTTGTCGTGATGGCGCTGCGAAACGCGAGAGGCGAATTAACGGTGGAAATGGTTTGCGTACCCTCGCCGACGCCCTGAATGGTAAGGTCGCCATAGTTCAAAAGGCGGCCAAGAACGCTTTGGTTGACATCGACGCTCTCAACTTTGTCGAGCCTCATCTCAAAGGTCCGCCTCCTGATGAAACCGCTCTTGTGGACGACCCGCATGTTGGTAACGTCGGTCTCGGTGGTCCAGCGGCGGAACCAAGCCGTCGCGGTCCAGTACAATGCCGCGAGCCCAGCGACCGCCGCCAATACCAACCAAACCAACGTCAGCGCGTCGGCGGCGACCAGGCGCCACAGCACCAGAAATGCGACCGCCGCGATCCACGCCCCAATTGCAGGCAGAAAGTACACCCAGTGTTCGTTGGTCGAATACAGCACCCTTTCGCCGGGCTGTAGGATTTCGTCGATATAGCGCCCCATACGCCTACCCTGAGTTTACCTGTCCTCGCAGTAATATGCGCCATTTTGAACCGAGAAAGACCTTGATCTATCTCAAGCCTTCCAACGGCCAGCGCCGGAGGCTCGCATTGCGTTCAGACGAGAGCCGGACCCATCCCCTCTGTGAGAGGTCGGGATGTTTGGACGGTTAAAGGAGGTGCAGAATGATTAGGTTGATTGCTATTGCTGGCTTAGCCTTATCGGTCGCAGTATCGGCGCAAGCCATGACACCTGCGCCGATTACTCCTCCGCCCAACGGCATGATCACAGAAGTCGCTGCTGCCTGCGGCGCGGGTAGGACGCGAGTTAACGGTGTGTGCGTGGCAAGAACCACCGTCCGTCAGACCCGTCGAGCCGTCCGCAGATGTGCGACCGGAATGACTTGCTAGCGCGCTGATGGCTAAGCGGTACAACTACGAAGACGATCCGGAACTGTCACTAGCGGCATTCTGCACTCTGTGTTGCCCGAAGCCGCTGAAGGAGCGGCTGCTGGATGTGATGGTCGCCGTACATGATTTAGATCAACGTTGCCGCTCGACTGCCACGAAAAATGGCCCAAGGTATTTGATCCGAGAGACTGGTTTCCATCATCAAGGCTGAGACGCGGTGACCACGAGAGATAAATTGATGACGCAGCTTTTACGGCTTCGTGTGGCAGCCGTGGCCTTCGCCATGACGATGCCCCAGTTCGCCGTCGTCCAGACGGCACCTGCAATTCAGGTCCCGATACCGAAGACTGCGGCCGACGTTCCCGGCCCTGTTCCCGGCAACACGATGACCAGCGCCTACGTCCAGTTTGTCGGCCGGATGGCCTACATGTGGGTATCCGATGGTGAACGCGCACAACCGTCGTGCGGCGTTCGCCCACGCGCCTGAACCCGGGCTACTCGGCGGAGTAGTGCCAGTTGCGCCGGTTGGCTACAACCAGATGCTCACCAACTATGTCAAGCCGGATCAAACCTTCATCGTCTGTCCCAATCAGGACGTTGCTTACGGGGCAGGCTTTACCGCGCTCGATAGGGAACCAACGGTCATTCAGGTGCCGGACTTCGGCGACCGCTTCTATGTCTACGCAATGTATGATCAGCGCACCGACGAAATTGGCCGTATTGGCCAGCAGTATGGCACCAAGCCCGGCTTCTACCTGATCGTAGGACCGCATTGGAGCGGAGAGCTTCCCAAGGACATCACTGCGGTAGTGCGATCATAGACAGACCTTGTGTTCGTCGTTCCACGAGTTTTCAAGGATGCGACACCGGAAGACACCGCAGCCATTCAGCCGGTCATCGATCAGGTCCTGATGTATCCGCTCAGCCAGTTCGATGGCACGATGAAGAAGAAGGATTACGGCAAGTCGCCGCACTTCCCGGTTCCGTCAGCGGGCGGTCACGCGCCGAAGGGCGAGAGCAGGTGGGTGAACCCCGCAACCTATTACGAAGAACTGGCCGTGGTCATGAAGGAGGTGCCCCCCCCTGCCCGGCGAGGAAGCACTATACCGGTGGATTTCGTCCGTATGGGAAGCCGCCGACAAGAACCCCGACACCAAGAAGGCGCTCATTGAAGCGTTCCTGGCGGCCGAGAAAGAACTCGTGGAGCCGCTCTTTCAGTTTCAATACAACGGCCGGGCGATTGGTAACGGCTGGACTGTTCCGGCGAATGCCGCAGAGTGGGGCACTGACTACCTGAACCGCACCGCGATCAGCAAATCCAGTATGTATCAGAACACAGCAGCGGAAACGCAATACAATTTGCGTGAGTTCGATAGCGAGGGGAAGCGGCTCGACGGCAACAACCAGTACACGGTCACTTTCGCAAAAGGAGAAGTGCCGCCCGTGAAGGGGTTCTGGTCGTTGACATTGTACAATGAGGAAAAATTCTTCTTTCCGAATGCGCTGGAACGCTTCTCGCTCGGTACGAAAAACAAGACACTCAAATACGCCGCCGATGGCTCGCTGACCCTTTATCTGGGCGCCAAGTCGCCGGGCAAGGACAATGAACCGAACTGGATACCGGCTCCCTCAGGACCCTTCTCGCTCATCCTGCGGCTCTATTGGCCAGAAGCTTCCGCGTTGAGCGGCGTGTGGTCGCCGCCAAACGTCAAGAAGGCGAATTGACCGTTGGATCGTGAGGTCGCCGCAATGGCGCGCTCAACGGCAATCCAACTTTGGCCTTTCCGAGGGAGATGATTATGAGGAATAACTACAAGCATTTTGCCGCTGCCACGGTGGCAGGCGCGTTGTCTGTCACGGCAGCGTTCGCCCAAACAGCGCCGCCCATCCCACCGTCGATCAATACGCCGGACATGGTCGAGAGCAGTATCGGCACGTTGCAATACAAGGACGGTGCACCGAGCAAGGATACGGTGGCCAAGGCCTACGACTACCTCGACCTGATGCATGGCGTCGAAGCGTTCGTGAATGCCTATCAGGGCGCCTCGGTGTCGTCGATCTTCAAGGGAGCCGAAGCTGCTGGCGTCCCAAACAACACGGCCCTCATTTTTTCGGAATTGATGGATGCGAAGTCCCTGTTCCTGACAGCCAATGCGGACACCATTTATTTCTTTGTCAATCTGGACGCCAGCAAGGGCCCCATCGTCGTTGAGACGCCGCCACTGTCGCTCGGCGTGGTCGATGACATGTGGTTCAACTGGGTCACTGACTTCGGTCTGCCCGGTCCCGACCGGGGTGAAGGAGGCAGGTATTTGTTCGTGCCGCCCGATTACAAGGGCGAGTTACCCGGTGGCGGCTGCGTTCAGAAGATGCGCACGACCCGTGCCACTCTGCTCGGTCGGTCCTTTCTCGAGAAGAACGACCCGAAGCCGGTCGTTGCGGAGATCAAGAGGACGCTCAAAATCTATCCCTACCTTCCCGGCGGATACGGCACCAGCATCGGTTCGGCGTTGGAGGGCAAGGCGACTTTGGCGCGCACGTCGGATCACAAACTGGAGTGGGCCTTCCTGCGACCTGCGGAGGCTGCGAAATTCACCGAAGGCACCGGCAAGGTGATCAACACCGTTCCGCCGAGCGACTTCAGCTACTTCGAGATGCTCAACGATCTGGTGCAAAGAGAGCCCGGGAGCGCGCTCGACCCGGAAATCATGGGATCACTCGCCGCCATCGGTATCGTAAAGGGTAAGCCGTTCAACCCCGACGCGCGGATGAAGAAGATACTGATCGACGCGGCAGCAATCGGAAACGCCGCCGCGCGCACCCTGAATTTCAAGTGGCGTCCGTCCGACGGTGGCTACTACTACCCCAACTCGACTTGGTTCAACCCGCTGTTCCTCGGCGGCTACAACATGGAGACGCCGCCGCCGGAAGTGAGCGCCGACGGCGTCATCACTCCGAACCCGCCGACGCGTGCCCGCACCCTGAACGTGCGGACGACCATGTTCTTCGGCTACACGTACATCACGCCCGCGATGATCATGCGGCTGACGGACATCGGCTCGCAGTATCTCGTTCAGACCGTGGATGCTGGCGGCGAGTTTTTCGACGGCAGCAAGAGCTACAAGGTTACGCTGCCCAAGGACATTCCGGCAGGGAAGTTCTGGTCTTTTACCGTTTACGACAACAAGACACGCTCGATGCTCGACACTCCGCAGCGTTACCCGCGAGYAGGCAGCCAAAGCTATCCGACGCCCGCTGCCCAAGCCAACGCCGACGGCTCGACAACGGTGTACTTTGGCGCAACCAAGCCAGAAGGCGTGAGCGCGGGAAATTGGGTTCAGACCGACCCCAAGAAGGGCTGGTTCACAATCCTGCGCCTCTACAGCCCGCTCGAACCGTTTTTCACGAAGGCGTGGCGCCCGAGTGAGATAGAATTGGTCCGCTAGATCATTTGGGCGACCACAGCGGCCTTGGCCTGTGCGCGGCGGCGGCGGCATGCGCCACCGCATCATTGATAGCTCGCGCCCGGTCTCGGTGTTGCGGACCACCGAAGCCGGATAATCTGGAACCGCGCCCGGCATCGGTGCGAGGCTGCCGACATAGCGGTTGACGACGCGGAACAGCGTGGCGATAGCCGCTTGGTTCGTGGTGATGCTGTAGAGGCTACACATGCGCTTTGCGGACTACCGCTTCTTAAAGTCCGTTAGCTTGCGCATGTAGTAACCCTGTCTCTGAATGGCGAGCTTAATGTCCTCGCTGACGCTCGCCACTATTTTCTTCTTACGCCATCTAGCTGACGCGTCAGGAATTGGCAGACCATTGCGCACAACCAACAGATCACGCTTAGTGTTCAGATACACATCGAGAATATCGCGGGGCGCAGAGATAGCAAGCAACTCCGCCCGGACACGATGGGCAGGCAAGCCGCCACAGATTGCGGTGGATAGCGTGACGGCCCAACAGGCACGAGCGTCTGCAGGTGCTCGCAGCTTGATCCAGATCAAGCCCTGTAGTGACATAGGCAAGCTGAATTGCCATCGGTGCGGCACGACTTCTTCAGACCACGCCGGGAGGGAATTTTTAAAGACTTGGATCCTTCGGGAATTGCTTGAATACTCGTGAACAGCCATGCCCCTGCAGTTCCAGCGTGCCGTCGAGAAGATGGAAATATGGAGCGCGAACAGCGACGGCTATTCTTTCGTGATCAGCTATGAAAGCCCTGCCGGTCCTGGCTTTCACGGACGCGCCGGTTATCTGGCGTCGTGGCGTCCTGTTTATGAAGGCCGCAGCGCGATCAGGATCACCGGCTCGCCCTTTAAAACTTTCGACGAGGCCGAAGCTGCTTGCGATGCGATGCTAAAACTCCTGATGAGCGAAAATTGACGCGATAGCCAGCAAATTTGGGAAAGGCAACGGACTAGCATTCAGCGTGACCGCCGTCCTCTTCGTGAAAGCGTTTCGCTTCCTCCTGCGCGACCAGCCTTGCGAGCATCCGCCGCTGTCTGTCCGTGATGCTCGGATCAGCAAGCTGCCGCTTGGCGATGATCAAGTTCGCATAGTGGATGAACTCTTCCATCGATCCCATGAGCGCCTCCCTGTCCTTGTGCGACGCCATTCCCGCGTCCATAAAAGGCGACAACACCGAAGCGTACAATTGTCCCAAAGGGCCAATTTTCCGGTCAGGCGGCCTGTCCTAGAAGGCGTTTCGGTTTGGCTCGGCGAAGAATAGGTCGTCTGCTTTCAGGGCGAGCCTACAATACGGGGGAGGGGTTTCGCGATGTCCATGGTTGGTACGGTCAAGTTCTTCGATGGAGAGTGGCTATGGCTTCATCAAGCCGGATGACGGCGGCCGTGATCTGTTCGTTCATATCACCGCAGTCGAGCGGGCCGGACTGAAGGACTTGACTGAAGGACAGCGCATTACATTCGAGGTCGAACCGGACAAGAAGGACAAAGGCCCCAAGGCGGTCAACCTCGTGATCTCATCCTGAAGTGCTGCCCGCGCCGGACATTGGGTCTGTTGCCTGCGGCCATCGGCATAGCCCTTGCGGCGCACGTGCGCCGCAGCTCCTGCGCATGTATGCGTTGACTTGGTTCCAAAAAGTCGCCGCCACGTGGCTGTGATGTCCCGCCCGTTCGCTATTCGGTCGCCTGTCCGCGTCGGGACGATAAAAAAGCCGCCACCGGGACGAAGCGGTGACGGCTTCTTTCTCGCTCGTGACCGCGAAACAAGTCTTTACCGCCCCGCCCCAACGCGATTGACGCCGCCATTTGCATTGCCACCGGCGTTATGACGGACGGCAGCGCGCGCCACCGGACGAGGCCTCAGCACGACGCCTGCCCGGGCAACGCAACCCACCGGATATTCAACGTACTGGCAGTACACGACCGCCTGGGCTGGCGCTGGATTCAGAGTGACACCTGCAAGCCCCAACAGGGCGCTAGCAGCAATCCCGGCAACAGTCGCGGACTTGATCGAAAGACGCATCTTCGGATGCATGTTGGACCTCCCTCTTCGCGCTTGCGTCACTGAAAAATGACGGGAGCCGCCTCAGGTGCGGCTGAACATAGCGTGAGCGCCAAAGGATCGCTGAGGTTGACCTAGATCAACGGAGGTCTGCCTAGCGCCCAAGGCCATGTGACCGAGCGCCCGCTTCGGGTCTTGGCACTTGCCCGCAGCGCCGCACCGATTCAGTGTCCATCGGGCTCAGCTTCCAATGCTTCATCGGGTCGTTGATCCTGGCCTCGAACCGGCGCCGCTGCTCCTCCTGGCTGACGTCGAGAAAGTACTTGCGCAGGATGATGCCGTTGCTGACGATCATCTCCTGCTCGACCACGGGAACCATCTTCATGAACCGTTCGTACTGCTCGTCCGTGCAGAAGCCCATTACTCGTTCGACCCCGGCCCGATTGTACCACGAGCGGTCGAAGAGGATGATCTCGCCCGCCGCTGGGAATTGCTCGATGTAGCGCTGGATGTAGACTTGGCTCTTCTGGCGGTCGGAGGGGGTAGGCAAGGCCACGTGCCGGAAGACGCGCGGGCTCGTGCGTTCGGTGATCCGGCTGATCACACCACCCTTACCCGCCGTGTCCCGGCCCTCGAAGACCACAATGACGCGCGCCCCTTGTCTTTGACCCAAGTCTGCAGCCGGGTTAGCTCGACCTGAAGCTTCGCGAGTTCCTCCTCGAATTGCTTGCGGCTGATCTTGCCGGACGCGTCCAGCGCCTCTACGGCCGCGTGCTTCTTCTCCTTGCCTTTCAACATCCACCAACCCTCCCCGGCGAAAAGGCCTATTCGCACCTTCACTCGGAGCCGATCCGCCGTGGTGTTGTTGATCTATCTCAATGCTTCACTGCAATCAGGCAACCATCTAAAAGAGCATCGTATATTTGCTGGCGAGCGCAGCGATCATGATACGGATGCTCGAATATTCTCAAATTAGGTCGCCAGTTTGCGCTTGACGGATTGCTGTTACCGCGTTTGCCTTCTGGCCGTGGGGGCTGGAGAGCGCCATGTGCCGCGGAACCGCCTACCATGTTGCGGACTGCCACCGGATGGACGTCGACACGCAGCGAACCAGCAGTCCCGGGAGTTCAGCCGAGTCTCAGGCATCGGCCCGTCGCGGACTCCCACGCACGGCCCTGATTTGGCTTGCAGAGGTTCTCACCGGCCGCACCACCGACCCCCGGCCTGACTATCCGCGAACCCCATCGACGGCATTCGAAGACCCCGCGTCAACCAGGCTGGGCCAATTCTTCGGCCTGGCGGCCGACCAGCATCCGGGCCTCTCCGGCTTCAGCCTCTTGAGCCAGGGGCGCGAGGCTTTCATCGCCCGTCTGGCGCTGACAGACTTGGCCGAGCGTGGCCTCGACATGCAGTATTATGTCTGGGACGGCGATACCACCGGCCGGATCATTATTGAGCACGTGATGAAGGCGGCCGATCGGGGGGTGAGGGTGCGGCTCCTCGTCGACGATCCCTTCTACAAGGACAGCGATTCCGTTAAAGCCGGCCTCGATGCTCACCCCAATGTTGAGATCCGCCTGTTCAACCCGCTTACTAACCGGCGCTGGTCATTTCTTGACTTCATCTTCGACTTCGGCCGGGTCAATCGCCGCATGCACAACAAGCTGATGGTCGCTGACAATGCAGCAGCGATCGTCGGCGGCCGCAATATCGGTGACATCTACTATGGCGTGAACACCTTCGCCAACTATCGCGATCTGGATGTGTTGGCGGCTGGGCCTGTCGTCCGCGATTTGTCGGGCGTATTCGACAGATACTGGAATAGCCCCTCAACGGTGCCGATCGCGGCCATTGTCGACCGCGCCCATGACGCTGCCGATCTCGATGCCATCCGGATTCGCTTGCGTGAGGCGATCGCGGCGGCCGACTACCCTTATCCGATTGACCAGGAGCTCGACCAGCTCGCTGCGCGGGGCGCTGAGCTTCGCGACAATCTCGTGTGGGCACATGGCCGGATTGTCGCCGACGACCCGGAAAGCATCGCCCCCGGCAAGGAGAGCGACGACGTCATCGAATTCATCCGCGGGCGGGTCGCACAGCTGAAAGAGGAGCTGCTCGTCGAATCACCATACTTCGTCCTGCCCGCGCGAGCGCAGGCAACCGTCAAAGCGCTGCAGGAGCGCAATGTTCGGGTGCGCGTGCTGACCAACTCGCTTGCTTCGAACGACATGCTACCGGCGCATTCAGGCTATGCCAAGACCCGAAGGCGGCTGCTCGAGAATGGCATGGAGCTATACGAACTGCGCCCGGATACCGATGCCTTCCGGCTGGGCTGGTCAATCCTTTCCGAGCGGTCGCGAGCGGCCTTGCACGCAAAGGCCATGGCCTTCGACGGCGAAGCCGTGTTCATCGGCAGCTTCAATCTCGATCCACGCTCTGCCGTAATCAACACCGAAGCCGGCCTTTACATCGAGAGCCCGGAGCTTGCCAAACGGCTGACGGCTTACATGGCGGCTGGCGTAGTGCCTGCAAATAGCTACCGCGTCTTCCTCGACCCGAAAGGCGATATAATCTGGGAGACGGAGAGGAACGGCCAAAGGGTGCGCTACCGGGACGAGCCCGAAACCGGCTTTCGACGACGATTCGTCGCCGACCTGTGGAAGCTGCTACCGATCGACTCGCAACTCTGACACCGATCGCTCGGCGACCTACGCAAGACACGCGTCCTGTGGTCTCGGGAAGAAAGTCTGGTGAATATCTGTGGGCGGGGTTTGCGCATGTTTTTCGGGTGCGCGCCCTCGACCCGTGAGAATTGATAAATCGCTCGGTCAGGTCGATGTCCGAGTTGGCGATAGTGTTGCAAAAGTCGAAAACTGAACGACGCTGAAAATCTCGCAAAAGCTGATTTTTAGCCGACTCCGCCACTGCAATACTCCGTAGCACTCATACGAAGCTCCATGGTCGTTTTTGTGTGAATCGATATGGTCCCTCACGTCGCCGCGCGTAAAACGCATCAGCAGCTCTAAAAAATTTCGTTCGTCGCCCCAGAAAGACTTTTCAACACTATCAGCCAAGAGGCGACATCGCTCACTTGGTTGTCGTTTCGAAATCTTTGCCGACTTCCGATAACATTGGCGCTGTTACCTTCTTTCAGGCGCCGCCCGACGCGATCCGCCAGCCTCACTTCAGCCTCGACGTAACACCGAGCAAACACACCAAAGAGCGCGACGCAGCAACTTTGTGCACGGTTGCGTGCATAAACTCCGTGATTCACGTTGAAATTTGGTCACGAGCTAGGTCAGGCCCGTTGATCTTTGTCAATGTCGGCATCAACCGACGGGCCTCCTTATGCAAAGGGGGCGAGACAGGATAGGAGCAAAACGATGAAGCGGATGGTTTTTAGAAATTTTGCAATTGCAACTTCGGCTATCGCCTTTGCAACACTGTTCACCGTTGACTGGTCTGAGCAGCGCGGGATTTCGCTGTCAGTTGAGAGTGCCCAAGCGAGGCGGCTCTATGTCGGCCCGTATCCCTATCATCACTACATACCCGATCAGTCCGGTCTGCCTTGGTACGCAGTGCGGGCCTACTACGCTGACGGCCCCTGGTGTGGTGCCGGCGGCACGACCGGGTACGGCACGACCGTGGGGGTCTTTGGGCGTGCTTCCTATACCTGCTACAATGGTTGGGATGACTATGCGAAGCTCAATGGCATTGGTTGCACGCCCGGCACACTGATCAAAGGCGGTGACGGAATCATGTACGTCTGCCAGTAGGAACGCGGACCCCACGGAGAGGCGGCGCAAGGGCCGCCTCTTTCAATTTAAAAACGATATCCGTTCTCGCCGTCACCGGTCACCGCTCGCTATTGAACCGTACTTCCGCGCAGATTAGAGGTCCCGGCATGGCACCGGGGCCGCTCAATTAGGAACGGCAAAGGGTCTTCGCTTCGACCCGGCTGTCAATTCTGACGATCGAAGCCGGCGAGTTGCTGCCGGGCCGTGACATTGGCAGTGCCAAAATGCCGGCGTCGGTGAGCCGCTCGTCCATCTCAAGGATGAAGGCCGCGACGCGCTCGATCGAAGTTTTGCGTCCAAGGAGCAGCATATGGTCTTCCGCATGCTTCAGATTGCTGGTGGTCATGCGGAGCAGATGCTTGGCCAGCGCGCCATCACTGCCGGAAATTACATCGAGATTCTGTCGCCGAATGAGGCGAACCGTCGTGTCCACGACGGCTTCTGCCGTAGAACGGTGCAGGCTTCCATTCTCCAGTCCGAAGATATCGCCGGAAACGTAAAAGGCGCCGATTTGCCGGCGGCCATCACGAAGCAGCTTGTAGCTTCGTACCGCGCCTGACTTGACCTGATAGACATAATCGGCGGGTTCCTTTTCGCCGTAGATCTTGTTGCACTTCSGATAGGTAAGTTGGCTCAGGCTGACGATCGGATTGGTTTCGGTCGGTATCCCCAGTTCGCAAAGGGAGTGCGGATGAGGCACCGACACTGAGGTGATATGCATCAGCATTGGACCCATTCCTTAATCTTGTGATGATGGGCCTGGTAACCGTGCAATTCCGGTGCCGGGTTAGGGGCGTGCATGGTGACAAGATTTTCAGGGATAGTGCATTCTCGGTATTGTCCTAAAGTTCATTGCACCAAAGAACAACAATGCCCGA
>NZ_JBFRFR010000146.1:0-11782 GCF_052114925.1 Bradyrhizobium sp. 2TAF36
GACTCAAATCACAGGGACTCTGTACGATGTCGCCATTTGGCTCACCATGGAAAACTAGTGAGCTTGAATGGCCAATAATCGTCGTTCAACGCAGGAACACTGTCGTGTGAATGAGTGTGAACTGTTGAAGAGTTGCGCACGATCATCCAACGGCTAGATCCACCGACTTCGACATCTTTGATGGATTCTAGCAAAAGGAAAGCCGCTCACGATGATCAGAAACTTCAACACTTACTGGGCCGAAACGGGCCGACGATGGCGCAGAGCTGCGCTGCCCCGCAGCCTGCAATACCTGGCCGTCGGATTGTTCGCATCTCTGACTTCACAGGCTCACGCGCAGCAGAAGACGGACGTCACCATCAAGCAATTGCTCTCGACAACGACTACGTCGGCGGGGCAACAGATCGTATTGCCGAGGAAGGACGCCGAGCTCGTAGCGTCAATCTTCGAAATTGCCCCTGGGGCACACCTTCCAGAGCACGAGCATCCGTATCCTCGATACGGTTACATCTTGTCGGGAAGCTTGCGCGTGACCGACACTGAGACCGGTCAAGGCAAGACGTATCGGCCAGGAGACTTCGTCGTGGAATCGGTGGGACGATGGCATACTGGCGCCAATGCAGGGGAGGAGCCGACAAGGCTGCTCGTTATCGACCTCGTCCAGAATGGACACGCCAACACCGTGCTTCGTAAGCCGCAGCAGGATAGCAATAAATAGGGAAAGCGGTGCGGGGTGTCAGCGCGCGAAGGCGAGCAAAACCGTAGAAATTTGATTGCGAGAGAGCGGCTCAAATCTCCGACCGAATTGTTCTTGCCCACCACGCGATACCCCGCCGGCACCTGATCAGCTTTTGCATGAAGCTTGTCAGTCAGCCTGCTCCACCCGGCCATTCCAAGTGCGATGCGGAATGCTTGTGGCGACAGGTGACTTTGCCGCCGTGGCCAACGCAATTTACAACGCTTCCGGTGTTCGCGTACGCGACTATCCAATCACGTTGGACAAGCTAATCAATCGTATGCCCGAGATTGGATGAGAGGATGAATTCCGCGGCGGGTCAGTAACGACCCGATGTCTGCTTCTGGCCCGAGGGCAAAAGACTTCGAGCAGGTACATGGGTTTACGCTATGAGGTAGACTGGCACTAGTCGTTCGGCTCTTGACCGGCGCTCCTGACTCAACCGAGACTTTGAGAGCAGGAAGTACAGCGCCGATCGGTCCATAGCGTCAATAAATGCCTCGCCGTGGACTTTTCCTTGAGATAGGTCAAACGTTACGGCCTACGCAGACTGGCACTGTAACTTGCAGCTTTGCCAGCCTCCTCCGCGCGGCCGGTTATGCGATCGAGAAGCGCTTCTTCGTCCACTACCAGTTCAAGGACCGCGTCGAGTTTGGTCCCCTTGGCTGCGAGTTCCTGATCGAGCGCTTCCGCCTGCATCACCGTTCGGGGAAAACCGTCGAGAATGAAGCCGTTTGCCGTGTCCGATTCCCCGATGCGATTGGCGACAACCGAAACCACGACGTCATCGGGCACAAGTTCTCCACGGTCCATGATGTGCTTGGCGCGAAGTCCCAACATCGAGCCCGAGGTCACTGCTTCGCGCAGCATCTCCCCGGTCGACAAATGGGGAATGCGGAGACGCGTGGCGAACCTCGTCCCCTGAGTACCTTTTCCCGCGCCCGGCGGTCCCAGCAGAACTAATCTCATCAACTATGCTCCCTGTGGCGACTATATCGACGATTGGTTGCCGCGCATTCGTACCGCAGCTTCATGGTAACGTCGGGCACCAATGCCGCGCAGCGGCTCCGCTTGACCGGCCCTCGATAATGTCATCAGCGAGCGGAATCCGATTGGCGCCGGACCGGCGCGATCATTGCCCCAACCTGCTCAAAAAATTTGGATCGGCTTTTTCCGAACCCTCAGGCCTCACCTTACACCCCGAGGATCACCCGTTCCTCGTCGTTCCGACAACTGCCTTAATTTGTCGAAGCTCGACTTGATCCACATCAACAGTCATGTCCGATCCATTCAGTATTGGTTGCTGCACGCGAGCCGAAACAGGTCCTTCGTCGTCCTCGAGGCAGTTTTCAACTGCGGCCGGGGGACACGCCAGCGTGTTTAATCCTATCGACTTACACGAGCGTGTTGTCGAACTCTTCAATCGGCGATTCCGGGAGAACGAGATGGAAGCGAGAAGCCACGAATCGATCCAGCGAGACCCCGACTATCAAGAGCTGGTGCGGCGCCGCTCGTCCCTCGGGTGGACGCTGTCACTGATCATGCTGATCATCTACTTCGGCTTCATCCTGCTCGTCGCCTATGCGCCAAAATTCCTCGGCATGCGGCTAGGAACGGGCGTGACGACCATCGGCATTCCAATCGGCCTCTTCGTCATCGTTTCAGCGTTCGTGCTCACGGGCATCTACGTCAGCAAGGCCAATTCCAAGTATGACGCCCTGATCCGTCGAATCGTCGAGAGGTAGCGACAATGAAGAAACTTTCCTGCGTCCTCGCGACGGCATTGTTTGCCAGCCTCCCCACGCTCGCGTTTGCGGCTGGAGCGATCGATGGCGGCACCAAGCAGGCGGTAAATTGGGTCGCGATCGGTATGTTCATCGCCTTTGTCGCCTTTACTCTCGGCATCACATATTGGGCAGCAAGACAGACGGCATCGGCCGCGGATTTCTACTCAGCTGGCGGCGGCATCACCGGTTTCCAGAACGGCCTTGCGATCGCCGGAGACTACATGTCGGCGGCCTCTTTCCTCGGCATCTCGGGCCTGGTCTACACTTCCGGCTACGATGGCCTGATCTACTCGGTCGGCTGGCTCGTCGGCTGGCCAATCGTCACGTTCCTGATCGCCGAGCAGCTGCGCAATCTCGGGAAGTTTACGTTTGCCGACGTCACCTCGTTCCGGCTCGGGCAGACCGAGATCCGCATTCTGGCGGCTTGCGGCTCCCTCGTCACCGTGGCCTTCTACCTGATCGCGCAGATGGTCGGCGCTGGCAAGCTGATCCAGTTGCTGTTTGGACTCGACTACTGGATGGCGGTCATTTTAGTCGGCGGCCTGATGATGATCTACGTCACCTTCGGTGGCATGAAGGCGACTACCTGGGTACAGATCATCAAGGCCGTGCTGTTGTTGATGGGCGCGACATTCATGGCCGGTGCGGTCTTATACAAATATGGCTTCAGCCCCGAAGCCCTGTTCGCCAAGGCTACCGAAGTGCATCCAAAGAAGACCGCAATCATGGAGCCCGGCAGCCTGATTTCCAATCCGCTATCGGCAATTTCGCTCGGGCTCGCCCTTATGTTCGGTACGGCAGGGCTGCCGCATATCCTAATGCGCTTCTTCACTGTGAAGGACGCGCGAGCGGCCCGCAAGTCGGTCCTTTATGCCACGGGTTTCATCGGTTACTTTTACATCCTTACCTTCATTATCGGCTTCGGCGCGATCGTGCTTGTCTCGACCAATCCGGAGTTCCTCGATGCCGGCATTCTCGAGAAGACCAAGAGCGGGATCGCAGCGATCAAAGGCGGCTCGAACATGGCGGCGATTCATCTAGCCGACGCGGTCGGCGGCAACTTATTCCTCGGCTTCATCTCGGCGGTGGCTTTCGCCACCATCCTCGCAGTCGTGTCGGGCCTGGCGCTGGCCGGCGCTTCCTCGATCAGCCATGATATTTACGCCATGGTGATCAAGGACGGAAAGGCCAATGAGCAAGACGAAATCCGCGTCTCGAAATTTGCGACGTTGTTCCTCGGCGCGCTCGCGATCATTCTGGGGATTACATTTGAGAACCAGAACGTTGCCTTCATGGTTGGACTTGCTTTCGCCATCGCGGCATCATGCAATTTCCCGGTGCTGGCCATGTCGATCTTCTGGAAGGGACTGACCACGCGCGGAGCAATGATCGGCGGTTTCCTCGGTCTGATCAGCGCCGTTGTCGGCGTCATCCTGTCACCGGCCGTGTGGGAAGCAACGCTGGGCAACCCCAAGGGATCGGCGCCCATCCCGCTCGATAATCCGGCACTGTTCTCGATCAGCCTCGCATTCGCCGGCATCTGGCTGTTCTCGGTTCTGGACCGCAGCGCGCGGGCCAAGGTCGACCGCGGCGGGTTCGAGGCGCAATTCATTCGGTCCCAGACCGGCATCGGCGCATCCGGCGCCGTCACGCACTGAACCCGCGATTTGCGCACACAGTTAGTCCGGCCGTTCGAGCTGAGACAACAATTGCAAACGGGCTTGTCCCGACAACCCATGGAGCGGAAGATGTCGGAAATGCTCTACAAGGTTCCTGAAAGCTGGCTGGCACAGGCCTACGTCGACGATGCTGGGTATCGCGACATGTACGCTCGGTCGGTATGCGACCCGGAAGGCTTCTGGGGTGACCACGGCAAGCGCATCGACTGGATCAAGCCCTATACGCGGGTGAAGCGTACATCGTTTGCGCCCGGCAATGTCTCGATCGAATGGTTCGGCGACGGCACTACGAATGTCTCACTCAACTGCATCGACCGCCATCTGGCCAAGCGCGCCGACCAGGTGGCCATTATCTGGGAAGGTGACGATCCCAAGGAGTCCAAAAGTATCACCTATCGACAGCTACACGATGAAGTATGCCGCTTTGCCAATGTGCTGAAGGCGCACGGCGTCAAGAAGGGCGACACCGTCACGATCTATCTGCCCATGATTCCCGAGGCCGCGTACGCGATGCTCGCCTGCGCCCGGATCGGCGCGGTGCATTCAATCGTCTTTGGCGGCTTCTCACCAGAGGCGCTGGCCAGTCGTATCGAAGGCGGCAACTCCAGGATCCTGATCACTGCGGACGAGGGCCTGCGCGCCGGCAAGAAGGTGCCGCTGAAGATCAATGCCGACGAGGCGTCCAACAAGGTTCCAGGCACCGTGGCGACGATGATCGTCGTCAAGCGCACCGGCGGCCAAGTGCACATGATTTCCGGACGCGACTTCTGGTATCACGAGGAAGCGGCCAAGGTAACGGCCGAATGCAAGGCCCAGGAGATGAACGCAGAAGACCCGTTGTTCATCCTCTACACATCGGGCTCGACCGGAAAGCCCAAGGGTGTGTTGCATTCCACGGGCGGCTATCTGGTCTTTGCGTCGATGACGCATCAGTACGTCTTCGACTATCATGATGGCGATATCTACTGGTGCACGGCCGATGTCGGCTGGGTGACCGGGCACAGTTACATTGTCTATGGACCGCTTGCCAATGGCGCGACGACCGTGATGTTCGAAGGTGTGCCGACCTATCCCTCGATCTCGCGCTTCTGGGATGTCGTCGATAAGCACAATGTCAATATTTTCTATACCGCGCCGACTGCCATCCGCTCGCTCATGGCGGCGGGCGAAGAGCCCGTGAAGCGAACCAGCCGCAAGTCACTGAAGCTGCTCGGTTCAGTTGGCGAGCCGATCAATCCCGAGGCCTGGGAATGGTATCACCGCGTGGTCGGCGACGCACGCTGCCCAATCGTCGACACCTGGTGGCAGACCGAGACCGGCGGCATTCTGATGACACCGCTGCCTGGCGCAACCGACTTGAAGCCTGGCTCGGCCGGACGCCCCTTCTTCGGGCTGCGTCCCGAGATCGTTGATTCCGCCGGTCGAGTGCTCGAAGGCGCCTGCGAAGGCAATCTGGTGATCGCCGATTCCTGGCCCGGCCAGATGCGTACGGTCTACGGCGATCACAAACGTTTCGAGGAAACCTATTTCTCGACCTACCCCAACAAATACTTTACTGGCGACGGCTGCCGGCGCGATGGCGACGGCTATTACTGGATCACCGGTCGGGTCGACGACGTCATCAACGTCTCGGGCCATCGCATGGGTACGGCAGAGGTCGAGAGCGCGCTCGTTGCACACGAGAGCGTCTCGGAGGCGGCCGTCGTTGGCTACCCCCACGACATCAAGGGGCAGGGCATTTACGCCTACGTAACCCTGATGGCGGGTAAAACTCCATCAGACGCGATGCGCAAGGAGCTTGTGGCCCACGTCCGAAAGGAAATCGGTCCGATCGCGTCGCCGGACATCATTCAGTTCGCGCCTGGCCTCCCGAAGACGCGCTCGGGAAAGATCATGCGCCGCATCCTACGTAAGATCGCCGAGAGCGAGTTCGGAAGCCTCGGTGACACCTCCACCCTCGCAGATCCCGGCGTGGTCGACGATCTGATTGAGAACCGCAAGGCCAATCCGTAGGCGGGCCGCAGCTGCACGGCGATCGCTGGAGTTGGGGGTCGCCGTTTTAGCGGCGTCGGCAATCTGCCCGCCTGGGTCATTCTGGGGCGACCGCCATTAAATTCCCGGCTCGCCGGATCTGGTCAGGGAATGTCAATGCCCAACGCCTTCGATGCCGCCAACGCGCCTTTCGACCGCCTGACGTTGCAGGAGGTCGAGACCCTGCGTTTGGCACTGGATATTGACTACTTTCGCCCAGGCGAAACTATCATCGCCCAGAATGCGTCCGCCAGTGCCCTTTTCGTAGTCATCAAGGGCACCGTCGAAGAGCGCGACGGCGGAGATCTGCTGGCACTGCTCGGCCCCAAGGATAGCTTCGACAGCCGCGCCCTCGTTCACGGCAAGAGCGGCCACGCCTTCGTGGCGCGTGAGGAGACGCTCTGCTACACGTGCCCCAAGGGCGTGACGCTCAGCCTGATCCAGCGCAATCCGCGGTTTGCCTCGTTCTTCTACCGCGAAATCTCTCACAAGCTGGATGAGCTTGCTCGCGACGAAGAGGAGCGGCGCTACGGCTCGTTGATGCGCGCTCGGGTCTCCGAGCTCTTTCTTCATCCTCCGGCATTCATCGACGCCAGTGATACGATCGAAGCCGCCGGCCACCGGATGCGCGAGATCGACAGCAACGCCCTGTTCGTTCGCGACGGCGAACGCATCGGCATCATCACCGGCATGAACCTGTCCAAGGCCGCGGTGCTGCGACGCCAGCCGATCGAAACGCCGGTGCGCGAGTTCGCGCATTTCGACGTGGTGACGCTGAGGCCAGATGACTTCGTATCAGCGGCTCTCGTGCTGATGACCAAACGCAACAAGCGCCGCGTCGCAGTGCATGATGGCGAGCGCTATATCGGCATTCTCGAAGATATCGATTTGCTGGGTTTTCTAGCCGGCAGCGCCCAGGTCGTCGCCGGTCGCATCGATCGCGCGTCGAGCAGGGACGACTTGGCGGTTGCCGCGCGAGAGACCGCCGCGCAGGTGCGCACGCTGCGTCGCCAAGGCGTCAAGGTCGAGGTCATCGGCGAGGTTGTCTCTGATCTCAATGCACGACTGTTCTCCCGGCTGTTCGAAATGGTGGCACCGGACGAGATCCGTGCCGGCGGTTGTCTCGTCGTCATGGGCAGCGAAGGTCGCGGCGAGCAGACCGTGCGTACCGATCAGGATAATGGGCTGATCCTGGCCCGCCCCGTCGACAAGGCAGCGCTGGACGCATTTCGGATCAGTTTTTCAGCCGCGCTGGCCGACTTCGGCTTTCCGCCCTGCCCCGGTAACGTTATGGTGCGCAACCCTATCTGGTCAAAGCCGCTCTCCGACTATCTCGCGGACTTCCGGCGCTGGGTGGCGTTGCCCGATGAAGTTGCCCACATGAACGTGGCAATCTTCTACGATGCGAGTGCCGCTGCCGGCGACGCGCGRCTGCTGGCCGAGGCCAAGGCGGCGTTGATCGATCTTATCCGGGGCGAGCAGGTCTATCTCGCCCATTTCGCGCATGCCGTGGACGCCTTCGCGACACCAATCGGGCTGTTCAACAACCTAGTCACTTCCGAGGGTAAGGGCGATGCGCTGGACCTCAAGAAGGGTGGCATCTTTCCGATCGTTCACGGCGTCCGCAGTCTCGCCATCCAGCACGGCTTGCTGGAAACCGCGACCGACAAGCGCATCGCGCGATTGTGCGATATCGGCGTTCTGCAAGCCGAATTCGCCCGAGAACTGAGGGAAACCTTTCACTTCCTGCTGATGCTCAGACTCGACGGGCAACTGGCGGCATCGGCCGGCGCGTCAGGTACACTCGTGCGGCCGTCCTCGCTTTCGAGCATGGAACGCGATCTGTTGCGCGACGCCTTTCAGGTCGTCAAGCAGTTTCGCTCGCTCATTCGCAGCCACTTCAATCTCGGCATGTTCTGACGTGATCCCCCGCGCACTCAAACGCCTTTTCCATCAAGCCTCGATCGGCGATCAGTCGTATCGGTTCATGTTCAGGTCAGAACCATCAGACGAGGTAGTCGCGATCGATTGCGAGACGACAGGCCTCAATGTGCGCACCGACGACGTCATCAGCATTGCCGCAATCAAGGTTCGAGGCCGCCGGATCCTAACCAGTGAGCATTTCGAAGCGGTCGTTCGTCCCGATGCCGGCATGGGAGCCGAAGGGATCAAGGTGCATCGCTTGCGTGAGGCCGATGTTGCACAGAGCCCGTTTATCCGGAAGGTACTGCCGAGTTTGCTGCATTTCGTTGGTGGGCGTCCGTTGGTCGGATACTACGTCGATTTCGATATCGCCATGCTAGACAAGTACATCCTGCCCCACATCGGGATCGAGTTGCCCAACCGTCGGATCGAGATCTCCAAGCTTTACTACGAGCGCAAATATGGCGATGCGCCGGCAAACACGGTCGTCGATCTCTCGTTCGCGGCGATGCTCAAGGATCTCGGCATTCCGCTCCTCGCGCAGCACGACGCCTTCAATGACGCGCTAATGACCGCGATGATGTATATCGTCTTGCGTGACTGGAAGGAACGGGGCGTGCGCATCGCGCGTCCCCGTCCTGGCGGCGCCATTTTCAATCCGACAGGCGGATAGATATCTGTCGTGGGTACTTTTGCTGCGCAGGGTCAGCCGGAGGCGGTTGCTGAACTCATTACATTCAATCGTACAAACCCTGTAGCGCTTATCGACCAGGCATCTCGCATTTATGACCGCTTTGCGATTGTGTTGAAAGACTTTGCTCGTGATCGCGTCACTATCAACCCGAAAGGCCCCACATGTCAGAAGCATTCAAGTCGCTCGTCGCATGTTTCGCGCTCGCGATCGTCGCTCAATCCGCCGCAGCGGATCCCCAGCACGGCAAGGACATCGCAAAGCGCTGGTGCGCAAACTGCCACGTCGTCGAATCTGGTCAATCGAACGCCATCGACCATGCGCCGCCGTTCGGCCAAATCGCGAGAACGCCCGATTTCGATCGAACCAAGCTTGCATTTCTCCTGCTCAGGCCCCATCCGAATATGCCCAGTCTATCGCTCGATCGGACAGAAATCTCGAACTTAGCGGACTACATCAGCTCCTTGAAATGAAACGCCTATCGCAGCGACGCTTGMGATGGGTCAAAGCGAACTTCAGGGCTTCTTCTAGTATCGAGCCGTACCGAGCGGCAGAGCGCGCTCAGTGCCGTTACGGTTGCGGGGCCCGGACTCCTAGGTACTCCGGGCTCCGTTTCTGACACGAACGACTGCGAACGGGGGCCGGCTTCGTCCGAGCGGCTCCGCCGGCAATTCAAAGGACCGAAAGCCGGCACCGCGGGTCGAATAGAGGCGAACAATCGGTCACGGCATTCGAATGGTGCCAACGCCGATTTTCCCTTTCGCCGCTTCAGGCCAGCGACAGCGCAGCGAAGACGGGCAATGGCCTCTTGGGCCAAGCCCTGTAACGACTCGCCCTCTCCGAAGTATGCGAGAGGCGCCAGCGAGTCCCCGAAGAGGTTACCCAGACCAGCAATTCCTCGCGATTTCTGGCCGCGATGACGCACCCGCTCGACGTCCTAGCAGTTGGTCACGGTCCAGGAGTCGATCATCGTCGGACCGGCGGCATTGAACGCATTCGTGTCGCGGGATGCCAGGCGAACCCGTGCGTGGCAGCGATCGCGGCGATATAAACAAATTGAACTTGCGCAAACTTCAAATTTGGTGAGCCCCAGCAGGTGTCCGAAGTGAGCCGCTCTTTATCCGCAGTTCGGGTCCGGCACGCTCACCCAACTCAGAAGACGCCGGCGAACCAGAAGGTCAAGCCGAAGCATTCTGGGCATCAAGCCGAGGATGAGTTGACCCGGGAAGACAGCAAGCTAGGCGACCCGCCACCCGGCATGACTGGAAATCTACCGATTAGATCGGTAATCAAACCAGCATTACGGAGTACATGCCGGCTGCAAGCCAAGTTTGCGCAACAAAGAGCCAACTCCACCCGTTCGGCGCACAGCGCATCAGCCCCCTTGTTAGAGCAGCTGTTCGGCGAATTCCCTCCCACTTCTTTTGATGGCTCCGACTTCAGCTTTCTCGCCTCGTTCATTATGCGGGTCATGCCAATTGCGGGGAATGAATTCTGGAAACCGAGGCTTGACTGCTTCGGAGGGCTGAGGCTGTGCTGGTAAAGGAAGGTTCGGCAGGCGGCGTGTAGGCGACTGTCACCTTCCCCACAGCTGGCTTGATGTTTTACAGACTGACCATCGAGAGGCGATCACTTGTTGCCGGTCGCCGCGCTCTCAGTGACATCAGACCTCGGAACTTGCCTCCAGCACGGCCATGGGCGATATTGCCGCGGTGTGGCGGCCGAGCCGGCCACCCGAGGGATTGGAGCAGCTATTGTCGCCCACCCGCGTAACTCATCCGCAAGACGACRGTCGAGGCGAGCACTTTCGGGTCCGGATCGAGGGGTTCGGCGTCGGCACCTGGGATCTCGACCTGACGACGCGCGATCTGGAATGCTCGGACACCGCGAGGATGCTGCTCGGCATCGCGCGGGAGCAGGCGGTGAGCTACGACCTCATCCTGTCGCGCCTCGAACCCGACGACCGCGAGCGCTTCGAGAGCGCGATCAAGCGCGTGTCAGAACAGAGCGGGGGTTTTGACGTATCATTCAGGGTCGCCCACGCCTCCGGCCGCGGACACTGGATCCGGGCCAGGGCGGGTCTCATTCGGGACGAGGCTGGCGCCGCCCGCCATCTCAGTGGCATCTTCCTCGACATCGACGAGGAGAAGCAGGTCGAGGAGGCCTTGCGCACCCGCGAGACTCATCTCCGCTCGATCCTCGAGACCATTTCCGATGCCATGATCGTCATTGACGGCCACGGCATCATCCAGTTCTTCAGCACCGCCGCCGAGCGCCTGTTCGGCTGGTCCGAGCACGAGACGATCGGCCAGAACGTCAGCGTCCTGATGCCGGAGCCCGACCGCACCCGGCATGACAGCTACATCGCCCGCTACCGCACCACGCACGATCCGCACATCATCGGCATCGGCCGCATCGTGACCGGCAAGCGCCGCGACGGCACGACCTTTCCGATGCATTTGTCGATCGGTGAGATGCAATCCGGCGGCGAGCCTTATTTCACCGGCTTCGTCCGCGACCTCACCGAGCATCAGCAGACCCAGGCGCGGCTCCAGGAATTGCAGTCCGAGCTCGTCCATGTCTCGCGGCTGACCGCGATGGGTGAGATGGCCTCCGCGCTCGCCCACGAACTCAACCAGCCGCTGGCGGCGATCAGCAATTACATGAAGGGCTCGCGGCGGCTGCTCGCGGGCAGCGTCGATCCGAACACGCCGAAGATCGAAAGCGCGCTGGATCGCGCGGYGGAGCAGGCCTTGCGCGCCGGCCAGATCATCCGGCGTCTGCGCGACTTCGTCTCCCGCGGCGAGTCGGAGAAGCGGGTCGAGAGCCTGTCCAAGCTGATCGAGGAGGCCGGCGCGCTCGGGCTCGCCGGCGCGCGCGAGCAGAACGTGCAGCTGCGCTTCAGCCTCGATCCCGACGCTGATCTCGTCCTTGC
>NZ_JBFRFR010000147.1:0-16212 GCF_052114925.1 Bradyrhizobium sp. 2TAF36
TTCCTTCCTTCTCGCTGCAGCCGCCCAGAACCTCCGGAAACTAGCCAAGCTGATCCCAGCGCCGCAGCCAAAACCGACCTAAGAGGCGGTCGGTTCGCGCTGCGAATTGCGGCCGTCTTGCTCGAAGACCGACTTCTTCAACGGAATCGGCCCTTAGCCGACCTCGCTAATTTCCCAAATGTCCGCTTTGCCCTCGCAAGCAGAATCAGGCAGCCGACCGACATGGGCCAGATTCGGACATCGCAGCACAATGGGCATCTTGATCAACTCGAAAAACCGCTGCAGCAGGTCGCGACGACCACGATAGCAGTCGGGGCTCGCTCTGGCCGGCAACCTCGATCATGCGAACGTTAGGGACCGAGCGGCGTGAGGGCGCTGCGCAGTGGCGCGCTGGAAATCTGCATCAAACCCGCAAATGGCTGACCCAGCTCCAGGACCAGGTAGATCGCCCCGGCGGCCGACAGTGCAAAAACGAACAGCGAGCCGAAAACGGTTGCGCTGGGCTTGGCAAACAGGCCGAAGCTTCCAAAGATGATGGTGAGCCAGAAAATCAGCACCACCAGGAACGGCATAGGGATCGAGTTGTTCGTCTGTGCGAACAGCAACAGGCGGGTTTGCGCAATGTCGGTGGCGATCTGTATGGCCCTGGCTTGCAGGGAGCGCTGGGAATCGTTCTGCGGCGAAAGCTCCTGAAGCTTCGCAAAGAATGCTTCGCTTACGGCGCTGGCCTCGAAGGGGTTCGCCTTGGCAACCTCGGAACTTTTCTCGCGCCACATTCGATCGGCTAAAACAACGATGGCGCGCCGCAACAGATTGCGTTCGTCATTCGCCTCCGGTCCGTACTGCGCCAGCAGATTGTCGAGCAGGACAACATTACTCGTCATCTGCGTGACTTGAGTGCTCTGCGTGTCGTAGGAGCCCTTCGCCGAGGCGATCAGCAGACCGAGGACAAGCGCGGCTATCGTCCCGATGAGGCCCGTGCCCAGCCTGACCACATCCTTGTCATCCGTGCTCAAGTGATGCCCAGGAAGGAACATACCGAGCAGGGCACCGCCTGAGATGCATAGAAACGTGATGCACGATAGCGCGATTGCATTCATGATTCACCACTGTGTTGCGAGGCGTGTCGTGACTTAGCGCTGTGTCGCCTTCGCCGCGGAGGCAACTGCGGGTCCCTTGGCGATCAATGTGCGTCGGTCGTGAATCAAGCTCTCCAGCCGGTGGGCTGCCACGTTCAATGTGGCATCATCCACCGCGCTCTCGTCTCCAGCAGCGGATTTGGCGAGCTCCGCCTTTAGAATGCGGTCGATTTCGTCTTCGATATCCGAAAGTTCAGCCTCTGTATCGACTTTCCGAATCCGGCGCGCCAGGGCGTAGAGAGAATCGAGCGGGCCTTCGGCTGCGCGGCTGCCGAGGCCCAGGAATTTCCACGCCGCCGCAAGCATGGTGGCAGCGCCACCCAGTACCATCGGCGTCAAATAGATCCAGTTGCCGTACTCATCCATGAAGCTTTGCGTGGTGCTGTTGTAGACGGCTGCGGCGCCAGGGTGCAGCGGAAGGTAGGCATCCTGGTCGGTGCTGGGCGCGGTGATCTGCGCGAAAATCGGCTGCTCACGCAGAAGATTCCTGCGCGCGCTCATGATCGCCTCCGTGAGGTCGGTTACCAGATCAGTGCCAAGCTTCTTTTGCGCAACCAGATATAGCGAGGTCCTCAGAGTCGTCAGGTCATCTTCCGGGACCGGCGGCGATCCCCGCAGTGTGCCCTTCGGGACGTCGAAGCTTTCAAAAGCGCGCTCATTCTCTGCAATTGCCCCCGCGGACTCGATTGGGATCAGTACCGGGGTCTTTTTACGGTCAAGCTGAAAAAATCCGCGAACGAGCGAGAGGTATTTTTCGGCGAGCGGGATCACGACAAGCAGGGCGCTGACTTGCTTTGACTGAATGGCTTGCCGGACATCCGTCAAAGCAAGGTTCTTGAAGACAACTTTTGCGCCCGCCAGATCGTATCCCTTGGTCAACACATCGACAATTTTGGCGTTCACTGCTCCGCCGACCACGCCGACCGTGCGTCCCTTCAGGTTGGCAATGCTGTCGATGGACGATCCCGGCGGCGCGATGATCAGTACGACCATATGGCTGACGACGACGACGGCTTGCGCCTGCGACAAGTCGCCAACATCGCCGCGAACCACAGCGAGATCGACCTTGCCCGCGGAGAAAGCGGCAGCGGCCTCAAGCGCGGTGCCGCTGTCGATGACCTTGAGCCGGACCGGCGCGTTCGCTGAAACGAACTCGCCTGCCATCGCTGACATTGCCTTGGCCGCCTCGCCGTCGACCGAACCGACCGCCACAGTCAGCGTTACCGGGCGGCTGTAGTACCGATAGGCAAGGAGACCCGCGCCTGCCGCAAAGGCGACGACGCCGACGAGCAGGAAAAAGCGAAGCCACAGCGGCAATTTCATCGACATCATGCTCGCCACCTGTGTGGGTTCGCCACGTCCCTGCCGCTGTATTTCTGCACACCTGCGATGCCCGCAAACGTCCGCGGCCAGAATAGCTGCCAGCCGCCGCTCTACGTGCTCGCTGCTACGGCAGATGAGGACGTTGATCTATATCAAGCTCACCCACCGCTGAAGGTCTACGGGAAACGGCCGGCAAATCGGGCTGTTTGCGCGCCCTATGCGGCGGCTCATTCCCTCTCCTCGATCAGGGGTGATCATCATGCAATCCTCTTGGCCTAACGAGCCCAGTCGTCGCCTGGTTCTAGGCGCACTCGCAGCAGTGCCCGCATTCTCCGTGCCACTCGTTGCCGGTGCCCAGACACAAACAACGCCCGCGCAAGCACCGCTTCCCGCAGCCGGTTTTTCATTCGCTGCGGTCGGCGATACCCGACCGATGATGTACCTCCCGTTGAAAGAGGGACAACCGGACCTCAGCAAGTTCTTCGTCGAGATGTTCGGATTGGTCATGCCGGAAAAGGTCGCCGAGGCCGTCGTAGCGAAGGATGTGAAGATGATCTTCGATCCGGTCACAAAGGACCTGGTCAAGGTCGTCATGCCGTTCGCATCCAAGACGGAAGTGATGACCCTGACGGTAGATAAGGGTTGGGTCACTGAGGCATCCGTTGAAGACGTGAAACTGCTTCCCGGAGTGCATCGAACCATGTTCCGGCTTCAGGGCGGCGAATGGGTGACGCGCGAAATTGTCAAGGACGTTCAATCCGGTCGCGCCAAATTCGTGGTCAATAGCGGTGACGCTGTGTGGTGGGGCAATCAGGGCTTGACCGTGAGTGACAGCCCATACTGGAAGCGCGTGAACGAAACAATGTTGAAGAAGCTACCCGCGCCGGATGACGAGATGCGCGCGGCCGGTCTGGATGGGCGCTTTTTCATGAGTGTGGGTAATCATGAGGTGTGGGCCGACCCAAAGATTGAGGGCGTACTTTCGGCTGTGCCGTATCTGAAAAAATTCGGCGTCACGCCGGAAAACCTCATCTACAAATTCGACTTCAAGGGCACCCGCTTCATCTATCTCTGGAGTGGCAAGTACGATTACCGTTCGCCGTCGCTGTGGGACGCTGATCGGCCAAAATATGCCGAGCAGATGACCCAGCTTCAAAAGTGGATGGACGAGGCGAAGGCCAACGGCATTCGGAAGGCGTTTATCGTCTTCCACTATCCCGTGTTTGCGCGGTCAGGCTTAGGCCCGATCCCGGCTCCCGATAACCCGCACAAGGTGATTGCGTCGTATGCCAAGGACATGGAGGTGATCGTGTTGAACGGGCACGTCCACACCACGGAAATCTACGATGTAGATGGGGTAAAGTATCTGATGTTGGGCGGTGGGGGCGCAGAACAAGACCCAATCCTGCCGGGGCGAACCAGCATCAAGGTGCCCGCCGACTATCCGCGGGACCTTTACTGGAAGGGCCAGCCTCCGCAAGAGGAGTACAACTACGTGCTGGTGGACGTTGAACCCGGCCAGAAGACTAAGTTCACCCTCAATCGCTTCCGGCCGTGGTCGGCGGAGCCATTCGGGACTGAGGAACTCTTCACGTGACAGCAAGCGGGCAATAGGCCGGGAGTGAGGTTCTGGCGACAGTACTCCTGATTATTCACGGCTTGGTCGCCGTTGCACTGCTTGGCGCGATTACGCACCAGACCTTGGCGACGTGGGCGACTGTGGGAACGCGCCCCAGTTCGTTTTTCGGCCGCTTTCGCTCCGTGCCATCGGCCCGGTTCGCCGACGCCGTCGTCGTCTTGTATGCCATCTCCATCCTGCTCGGTGGGATCATCTATCTGTATTTTCGCGTCGACATCAGGCCAGAGTTAGAGCGCGCCGGTCATTGGCCAGCCCTGGGCTTCTTCGACCTCAAGGAGCACTTCGCCGCTATCGGTTTTGCGTTGCTACCAGCCTACTGGGTTTGCTGGCGACGGCCRCGTGCCGACGAGCCTGCTCAGACGCGCACGATGCTCACCTCGATCCTCGCCTTTGTCATCTGGTGGGGCTTCCTAACTGGCCACGTCGTAAACAACATCAGGGGTTTCGGCGCATGACGTTATCGGCTGCGTTCCGCCGCTTTGCATTCGCGTTCGGGACGACATTTGGCTTCCTCTACGTGGTTGCACTCGCAAAGGACCTTGCTCTTTTCACCGTTTTCCCGTCGCTCGGCATCGTGCTGGCGGGCACGCATCATTCGCGAGACGTTGCTGACCCTGCGATGGGATTTCTAGCTCCAGCGATGTACTGGTACGGGTGGGCCGCGACGGCCGCGCTCGGGGCACTGATCGTCGCCCTCGTTGCTGCGTCGTTACCCGGACGTTCAGTGCGAAACTTCTGGTCGGGATGGGTGTGGGTAATTCCCATCCTCTCGATGATCGCTTGCGTCTATCTCACCCTGCCTTGGTTTAGGCTCTGACTTGGGTGCTTCCGCACATGGATCATGACCGACCAAGCTCAAAGCGGGCTCTCTGGTCGGAAAACCGCTTCGCGCTCTTCCGGATCAAGCTTCAAGCAGCCCGATCCGGCCGCAAGGCCGCGTAGAGACCGACGAGGGTTCCGATGGCGACCAGGCCTGCCGCCAGCAGCACCTGCAATTCCCCATCATCGGTGGCGCCTGCGGACGACACCAGCCTGGTCACGACGACGAACAGAATGCCCACGGAGGCTGCTGCACCCACACTGAGATAAGCGAGCTCTCGCGTCAGGTTCCGGCCGAGAAGTCCGAGTGCCGTGAAATACATCGCGCAAGCGTTGGGATGAACGAACAAGGCAACGCGCGCGTACGGACCATAGGAGTCGAGAAGGGACTCACATCGGCCCAGTGCCGCTTTTGAGGCAACCCGTTGCAACATCGGTCTGAAAAAGCGAGCCTGTCCGTAACTCAGAACGGCGCCCACGATGATGGCCGCCCACGCCACGATGAAAACGGAGACATCCGCAGGCTTCGGATTGAGCGCCACGGACATCAGGATGAGGGCGGTTCCGGGAAAATAGCCGAAATACGGAAAGACCGACTCCAGGAGCACGCAAGCGAACATGAAGACCGGAAACCATGCCGAACCGGTCGCATCCTGGACGATGGCGTTCAAGTCGAACAGGTTCGTCTTGTACAGGACGAGGTACATGCACATGGCCAATCCGGCCAGCGCGTAGAACGGCAACGCCCCCGACAAAAACCGTCTCATCCAGCCGCCGCGCTTTGTTTCGCGGACAGGGCGGAGACCTTCGATATCGGGACAAGACGACGGAAACGCATGGCTCATGTTTAGGCGAATGAGATTGCCCCTGTCGATAGCAATCCTCGCCCCAGCTGCGCGGGCCATTCGCCGCATTGAAAATGCTCGCTGATCGGGAAGACGCAGTCGATCACAGACCTAGTGTGACCTCAGCCCAGTGCATCGCGGTGCTGCCGCCCAGAAACTCGATCACGCGGGGCTCGATGGTCTCCGGCCGATCGTGGCCAATGACAGCGGTCGCTGCGATCATGTCGCAACGCTCGTTGTAGACGACCGACACCAGCGTTTTGCCGGGAGCGCCACGTGAGTTGAGCGTGTAGGCGCGGCTGCGACCGTTCATCGACGCAATCCTGATGGGATGGCCGGAACCGCGTGGAGAGACTTCGCCCAGGAGAACGGTATCGCCCATGCGATCGAGATCCTCGTCATCGGCGACGCCCGTCGTGCAATTGCAAAAACCTATCTTGGCACGCAGGTACAGCGTCACCTCGACACCGCAGTCGGAAGCCCTGCAGCGGAACGCCTTTCCCTTGCCCCATTGGTCGATCGAGAAGGGCCACGTCACCTCCTGCCACACCGGCGTGGCGGAATTCGCGGCGGCATGCCGTGGCACATGGAGCCACAAGAGCGATGCCGCCAGCGCGCTTCCCAGCGAGATTGCTGCGACGGCGATGGCGGCTGCCCTTCTCATCATTTCACCGTTCTCGTTCCGGGTCAGTTGCTGGCGAGATATTGCTTCGCCGCCGCGACCTCGGGGCGTTCCGAATCGGCACTGGCCGTCAGCGTTACGAGCTGCTGACAGTTCTGTCGTGCCGCTTCCCTGTCACCAAGGGCTTCGGCCGCCTTGGCCGCTCCCGCGAACGCGTGCAAGCGGTTCGGCTCCTTCGCCTTGGTTGCCTCGAATGCAGCAAGCGCCTCCTTGGCCATGCCGCGRTCGAGCAGCATGAAGCCGTAAAGTTCGCGTGCCGGCGCCAGCGGTCCGGGCGTGATCACGTGCTTTTCCGTCTTGTCCTCGGCATCCGCCGCGGCACTCATCGCATTGAGCGCCTCGTCATACTTGCCCTCGGCGTAAAGCACCCAGGCGACGGCGACCTGACGCTGGATGTCGACGATTCCGGACCAATAACTGTCCTTGGCGTCCTGCAGCTTGTCGCGCAATTCTGCCAGCTTCTGGATGTCGGCCTTGGCGGCCTCCGGTTTGCCGGAGCGCGCCGCGCCGAGGGCCCGGGCGAAATGCGTTACCGCCATCGCAAAGTTGAGGTTGCTCGGCCTGACCGGCAGCTGCGAGGCCCCCTCCCAATCGCCACGGTCGATCGCATAACGCGCCGGCGAAGCCGCCAGCGCGTAGTCTGCCGCCGCGACCGTCGCCTTGAAGTCGGTCTCCTTGATCATGTCGTCGATGACGGCACGCGCCTGCTTGTCCTGGCCGAGCTGCAGGTAAGCATAGACCATGTAGTCCTGCGCATGCAGGTAGTTGCCGACCGACTTTTCGGCCATCGCGGCTTTCACGGAAGCGGTGTTGGAGTCGATCGATTCCTTCCAATAGCCGACGCGCGTGTAGATGTGGGAGGGCATGTGCTGGGCGTGCGGCGCGGCCGGTGCGATCTTGGCGTAACGATTGGCGGCATCGAGCCCTTTCTGCGCCAGCGCCGGGTAGTCGTAGAGATGGATCAGATAATGCGTCACGCCCGGATGCATCGGCAGCCGCCTGGAGATCGGCTCGAGAATCGCCGCGCCTTTAATTTGCTGCGCATAGGTCTTGTCGTTCAGATCCGCCGAGGTATTGAGCGTAATGGCGTAGGCGATCTGGGCTTCGTCGTCGTCTGGATATTTTGCCGCGACGCGCGCCTGCGCGTCACGCAGCATGCGCATCCGCTGGACGTGAGGAATCTTGTCGTAGTCGGCATACATCACCATCAGCGCATCGATGTAGTCGCGTTCGCGCTCGGTCGCGGCGCCGATCTCCTTGGCCTTCATGATCGCGGCGAGGCCTGGCGCGAGGTTCGGCTTTGGAATCGCATTGTGCGGATTGTCCATGTAGGTGAGCGCAATGCCCCAATAGGCCATGCTGCATGTCGGGTCAGCCTTGATGGCTTCTTCGAAGATCTCCTTGGCGTTGGCGTACCAGTAGGAATGCTGATAGCGCATCCCGCGATCGAAACGACGCTGGGCCACATCGTTGCAAGAGGTCTGGAAATGAACGCTGCCGAGCTGCTGATCTACATCGTCTTGCGCGACCAGAGCCTGTGGTCCTGATAGGCCGAAACCGGCTACGATGACGAGGAACAGGGACTTCCGCATGGATCCCTCCCTTTGCCTGATACGCAATGAATTGGTCTTGATACCCCCTCACTATATGACGTTCGCGGCTTTTGAACAGCGAAGTGAATCGCGGCAGCGCAACTGACCCAGCGGCGCCTCGAAGTTGGCGAAACCAATCCGAAGCCAGAGCCGTCGGAGTTCGATCCTTACGCGCGCATCATTCTGGCCTCGGATCGCGTCGCTACGCGATCGACAGAATCTCGATCTCTTGCGCGCCTGAACCCACGACATCGCCGACCGCCTTCCCGATCAGCGACTTCGCGACCGGCGCCACGAACGAGATCGTTCCGGCCTTTGGATCCGCTTCGTCCTCGCCGACGATGCGATAGGTCTGCACGCGGCCGTCGGTGCGGCTGAAGGTCACGGTGCTGCCGAAGGCGACGACATCGGTCGACGCCGGATCGGGAATGACCTGCGCCGTGCGCAGCCGTTCGGTCAGATAACGAGCGTCGCGCAAGGGCACCGCCGACTGTCGGCGCTTTTCGTTGACATCCTCGATGGCTTGCGCGGCTTCATAGGCCTCGCGCGCCTCGCGAAGCTGCGCCTGCAGCGCCTGCAAGCCGGCTTCCGTCACGAGGTTTGGATGCGGCGAGATCGGGCGATCCGGCAGCAGCGTCTCGGACGCAGTTTCGGCGCTTTCTTCCTTGGTAAAGGCGACGCTCAATTCAGAATCCTGTCGAACTGTTTCGGACACCCGCTCGCGCCTCGCCCCACAACGGGGAATCGCGCCGAACAGCAGCCGGTGATTGTCCCGGACTATATCTCAAGTTCGACGAAACGGCGCAGCTTGAAGACCAGGTCCGGTACGGCCTGGCGGAACCGCGTCGCGTTCTGGAACGTGGTCGAGAACGGCGCGAAGGTGATCATCGCATTCCAGTGCTTGTAACCGTAGACCGTGACGGAGGCGCCGGTCGCCGGAAAATTCTCCAGCTTGCGCAGCTCGCCAAGCACCAGATCGGCAATCGCCTCGGCAGGAAGCAACTTCTTGCCATCAGGCGTCGTCGTGATTTTCGCCGGCCGCTCGACCGGCTTCGCGGCAGCCGGCACGGCATCGGGCGCAGCGTCGGGTTCGGCCGGTGCAGGATCGGGGGTGGACGGCTCGATCAGGTCGAACCCGTTCGTCGGCGCTGTCGGCGGAACCTCGGTGAGCGGCGGCGGAGCACTGCTGTCTGCGYGCTTGTTGCCTCCCAGGATGCTGCTGATCATGGCCACAAGGCCAGCATCCTTCACGTCGTCGCTCATTTCTCCCCCCGGGCTTCGGCCTACTCTAGCACCGCTCTCGCGGACCGCCACTGGGGATGTATGGCCGGATTCCGCTTGGTTAAGGCGCTACGACAAGGCGTCACACCAAGGCCGTCACACGATGGCACCGGCGGCCCGACGTCCGATCACGTCGCCCGCCGTGAGACCCATCACCGCTTATCGAACGGAATGTACCGCTGGTACTGCCTGGGCACAGAGTTGCGGTAGCGCGCGGGCACGGTGCCGCTGTCGACCGAATGATCGATTTCCTGCTGCCGCGTCATCTTCTTCTTCGCCGGCTTCTTCGATGCGCTCTTCTTGGAGTCGGCCGGCTGGCTGGAGGTGTCGCTGGTCGCGGCCGGCGTTGTCGTCGTCGCTGCCGGCGCAGTGGTTGTCGCGGCAGGCGCTGCGGTTCCACCGGCGGCCGGCGCATTCTGGGCCAGCGCGAGCGGTATTTGCATGAAAAGCGCCAGCGCTGCTGTCGCAGCCAGCAAATATGACCTTTGCATTAGAACCTCCAAAATACCTGATCCGAATGAGACAAGCCTGGTTCTCCGGGATCGACGCGCGCAAGTCTGCTCACGATAGGCCCGGACCCCCACCGCGAACTGTGGCGTAGATCACATTGCTGGCCGCCGGCTGCGTCATGATGTGCCATGTCGCGAACGCACGGCATTCCGCCGACACCAAGATAGGCATGACATGCCTCAGACGAGCCCAGCTCGCTGACGTACCCGTCCACCCGCTCTCGAAGGAGATTGAAATGCGTCGCATCATCCTCACTCTCGCATCGTTCGCCGCCCTGGTCGCCGTAGCATCCCCGGCCGCCCAGGCACATCCTGCAAACGATCGATATTGCCTGCAGGGACGCATGTGGGGCTATCCCGGCAACTGCCAGTTCGCGAGCTATCAGCAGTGCCTCGCCACCGCCTCCGGCACGTCGGCCTCTTGTGGCATCAATCCGCGCTACGCGTTCTCGCAGCAGCGTGCCTACTGACGACGTCGCGGCGTGCGCGCCGCCGCCACACTTATTGCGTGAAGACGATCCGCTTCGCCGACAGTCCGGCGAACTCACTTGCGCGAAGCCGCTCGTGCGCGCCGATGACGAGAATGTTATCCGTCATCGCACAGGGAAAAATTTGCAAAGCGCGGCCGCAGCTTGCTCGTAACGCTCCCTCCCGGAACAACATCGATGTCGCGCAGTGTGTGAAGCAGATCGCTTGTGGCACCCAATCGCCTGATCTAGCGTGACATGCATATTCTGTTGCGAACAACTTTAGCTTTATTCGTTGCACGTCGTGACTTTTCAGGGAGGTGTTTTCAATGAGCAGCCGCCACAGCATTGTTCCGCGCGGTCTGAACGCAACGCGTTCGCCGCTTTCCCAGGGCCGCTTCGGACGCATGTTCCGCAAGCTCACGCCGGCGAAATTCGGTCCGAACGACGCCGACAATGTCGCGAACCTTTCGGCGCTGGCCGACAAGATGGTCGCCGACTTCGATGGTCCGAAGGACGGGCCGGACGCGGAGGAGAGCGGCATTCCCGCGCTCTACACCTATTTCGGCCAGTTCATCGACCACGACATCACCTTCGATCCGGTCAGCTCGCTGACCAAGCAGCAGGATCCCGACGGGCTCGTCGACTTCCGCACGCCGTCGCTCGATCTGGACAATCTCTACGGCCGTGGTCCGAACGATCAGCCCTACATGTATGACGGCATCAAGTTCCGGCTCGGCGAGAAGCTGACCGGCGCGGGCGTACCCGATGCCAGCGACCTGCCGCGCTTCAAGGGCCGCGCCCTGATCGGCGACCCCCGCAACGACGAGAACAGCATCGTCTCGCAGTTCCAGGCCTTGATGCTGCGCTTTCACAACCGCATGGTCGACGACAACGACAGCCTGTCGTTCGAGGACGTGCAGCAGCGCGTCCGATTCCATTATCAATACGTCGTGCTGAACGACTTCCTGCCGCGCATCGTTCACGCCAGCGTGCTGGACGAGCTGAGGACCGCAGGCCAGTACGACCGCAGCAAGCTCGCCCACTACCACTGGAAGACTTACCCGTTCATGCCGGTCGAGTTCTCGGTTGCGGCCTACCGTCTCGGCCATTCCATGATCCGCCCCGGCTATCGGCTGAACGATGCGGACAACATGCTGCTGCAGATCTTCCCCGACCCCAACAATCCCGACAAAAACGCGCTGACCGGCTTCCGCGCCATGGGCCCGGGACGCGCCATGGATTGGGGCCGCTTCATCGATCTGGACACGCGTCCCTACGGCGTCGAGGACGACGACACCAACCCCGACAACAAGAAGCGGCTGCAGTTCGCCTATCGCATCGACGCCTCGCTGGTCGATCCGCTGCGCAAGCTGCCGCCGGAGGTCGCATCCAATCCGTCGTCGCTGGCGCTGCGCAATCTCGAGCGCAGCTGGCGGCTCGGCCTGCCCTCAGGCCAGGCCGTCGCCAAGGCGATGAACCTGACGCCGCTGACGGATGATCRGATCATCGTCGGCAAGGCCGTCGACGAACCCGGCGCGGGCGATCCGCAAACTGGGATCGCAACCATCGCGAACGGCGTGTTTGCCGGCAATTGCCCGCTCTGGACCTACATCCTTGCCGAGGCGCGGCAATTCCAGACCGCGGTGACGATCCCGGCCACCGGCGCGCCGGCGACCGGAATCAACACGCCGCAGCTCGGCCCCGTCGGCGGTCGCATCGTCGCCGAGGTCTTCCTCGGCATGATGTTCGGCGACCATTCCTCCGTGCTGTCGCTCGACCCGCAATGGACGCCGGTGACCGGCTCCAGCTTCGCGCTGAAGGACCTCGTCGCCTATGCGCTCGGCCAGGGCGATCCGCTGCACTGAGGCCTGATGAGATGAGACCCGTTCTTTGTGCTGCGTGACAAGGCGTGGATGGCCGGGACAGGCCCGGCCATGACGCTGTGGAGACGGTCTAATGCGCGGCCCCGAGACCGCTCTCCTCCAGCCGCGCCGCAAACCATAGCGACAGCGGCTGATCGACCAGGCCGCTGACATAGACTTCCGAAATCGTCACATGCTGCCTGTCCAGCACCAGCAGCACGCCGATCCAGTACGCGAACCACACATGCGCGTCGGTCAGCGCCATCAGCTTGTGCTGGTCGTGCTCGAGCGAGGTGTGATTGCTCGCCTTGCGGATCTCGACGGCGAGCAGATTGTTCGGGATCTCGCGCTGATGCACGACGACATCGGGGTAGATCGATTTTCCCAGATGATCGTCGGTGGAGACGATCGTGCCGTGCGGCAGATGCAGCGTGCGCTCGCCGAGGCGGTCGTAGTTGCAATCGACTGACCAGCCCGAGAATTGCCGCTCCAGATAGACGGCAAAGCGGTGCGTCACCGCCCGCTCGCCGACGTCCTTCTCGAACAAGAATCCTTCGTGAGCGTAGAAGTCCCGGAGCGCCGCGATCACCTTGTTCAGCTCGGTCTGCATCTTGCCCCCCGGCCCTCGGCGCTCCCTGGTGCTGTGCCCTACATCTGGACTTCGATCAGCCGCGGCCCGGGCTCGGCGACGGCTTCGGCCAGAGCCTTGTTGAACTCTTCGGCATTGGTGACGGCGCGGCCGGGGACGCCCATGCCCTTCGCCAGCGCGACGAAGTCCAGCGTCGGACGGTCGAGGCGCAGCATGTCGTTGGCACGCTGGCCGGGCTCGCCGGCGCCGACATTGTCGAACTCGCCGCGCAGGATCTGGTAGATGCGGTTGGCGAACACGATGGTGACGATGTTGAGGTTCTCGCGGGCCTGCGTCCACAGCGACTGGATCGTGTACATCGCGCTGCCGTCGCCGACCATGGTGATCACCTTGCGGTCCGGACATGCGATCGCGGCGCCGATCGAAAGCGGCGTGGAGAAGCCGATCGAGCCGCCCATGTTCTGGAGCCAGTCGTGCGGAGCGGCCGCCGCCGTCGGCGGGAAGAAGCCGCGGCCGGTGGTCAGGGATTCGTCGACCATGATCGCGTTCTCGGGGATGGCGCATGCGATCGCCTGCGCGATCGAGGCGAAGGTCAGCGCGCCGGTCGGCTTCACCAGCTCAGCCAGGGCCTGCGGCTTGACGTCCTTCGCGCTCGCCTTCACCGCGCCGGCCAGTGCTTCGAGCGCCGCGACCGAATTCTCGCCCCAGGAGGTCATGCGATGCACCTCGCAGCCCTCGGGCTTGAGCATGCTCGGCTTGTTCGGATAGGCGAAGAACGCCACCGGATCATCGGACTCGATCAGCACGATGTGCCGGAACTTCGCCAGCATCGGCAGCGCGTTCTCGATCACGTAATGAATGCGGTCGATCGAATAGCGGCCGCGGCCGCGCGCCATCTTGGGACGGAAGGTCGGGCCCATCACCGTGCAGCCGGTCTTGCCGGCGATACGCTCGGCCAGCGCCAGGCCCTGTTCGCTCAGCGCGCTGCCGGTCATCAGCAGCAGCGTACCCTCGCCATCGCCGTGCAGGATCTTCGCGGCCCGCTCGACCGCCTGCGGCGAATAGCTGGCGCGCTGCTGCTCGGCCGGTACCTCGGCGATGCCATCGGCCTCGTTCCAGGCGGTGTCGGCGGGCAGGATCAGGGTCGCGATCTGTGGCGGTGCGCTCTTGGCGGCGGCGATCGCCGCGGCGCCGTCAGCTGCAACCGATTTGGAGTCCGGCGAGGTGCGGACCCAGGACGACATCGGCCGGGCCAGGCCCTCGATGTCGGAGGTCAGCGGCGCGTTGTAGTCGATGTGGTAGACCGCATGCTGGCCGACGATGTTGACGATGCCGGAATTCGCCTTCTTGGCGTTGTGCAGATTGGCCAGGCCATTGGCCAGGCCAGGGCCGAGATGGAGCAGCGTCGAAGCCGGCGTGCCCTTCATGCGGAAATAGCCGTCAGCGGCGCCGGTCACCACGCCTTCGAACAGGCCGAGCACGCAGCGCATGCCCGGCACGCGGTCGAGCGCCGCGACAAAATGCATCTCGGAGGTGCCTGGGTTGGTGAAGCAGACATCCACCCCACCCTTGACCATCGTCCGCACCAGGCTTTCCGCACCGTTCATCCCAAAGCTCCCTGCAACCGGCAATATTCAAATGTCCGCTCGATCAATCATTGTTCGCCGCCTCCGTCAAAGCAATAGCCGGCATCGCCGGCCTGCCCCGCGCGACGATCCGCTTGTTTGGCTAATGCTTTCAGGCAAATTAGCGTGGTTGCCGGTTTGGCAACGCCAGACGTTAAGGATGATCTCCCTCACGGGCCCGTGGCTTGCGAAATGCCCGCAAATATGGCCTGTGACTTCAGTTGAATCCGATTTTTTTACTGGGGGAAACAATGATCCGATTTTTTGCCGCGCCGATTGCCGCCATCGCATTGCTGTCGGCCACCGCCGGCGGCGCATTCGCCGAGGGGTTCGACTCGCGCGAGATCATGGGCTTCGGCCCGAGCTTCTTCCGCGGCGGCTCTAGCCCGATCCCCCGCACCACCATCATGTACAACGGCAATTACGCCCCCGGCACGATCGTGGTGAACACGAGCGAGCGCCGCCTGTATCTGGTGCTCCAGAACGGCCAGGCGCTGCGCTACGGCATCGGCGTCGGCCGCGACGGCTTCCGCTGGGGCGGAGTGCACAGGATCACCGCCAAGAAGGAATGGCCGGACTGGACGCCGCCGTCGCAGATGCTGGCCCGCCGGCCCGACCTGCCGCGCCACATGAAGGGCGGCATCGAGAATCCGCTCGGCGCGCGCGCGATGTATCTGGGCTCGACGCTCTACCGCATCCACGGCTCCAACGAGCCGGAGACGATCGGCCAGGCCGTGTCCTCGGGCTGCTTCCGCATGACCAACGAGGACGTCAGCGATCTCTACAGCCGCGTCTCGGTCGGCACCAAGGTGGTCGTGCTCAACAACTAGCCGTCGGCGAACTGCGGGAACCCGCAGGGCGCGTGAATATGCGGTCTTGTGCGTCGCTGCCGAATACGGCAGCGTCGGGTCGTAATGAGCGCATTGGCCCCGCCTTCGTCAGGCTTTCGCATCGCCCTGCTGGCGCTCGCCACTTTCGCGTTCGCCCCTGACACCGCTACCATCGCCGTCGCGGGCGAATTGCCCGCGATCGCCTCGCGCCAGCGCGCCGAGAAGAAGAGCTTCACCGACGGCGAGATCGTCGAAGGCTTTCTGAAGACGGCGTTCGGCGCCGAATACCACCTCGCCGGCCGCGTCGACCGCATCCGGAAATTCGACGGGCCGGTGCGCGTCTACGCCGAGAGCGAGCGCGCCGACCGCAAGACGCAGCTCGCCAAGGTCGTGGCCGACATCGGCAGGCGCGTGCAGCATCTCGACATCGCCATGATCGACACCAGCGAAGCCGCGAACGTGCGGGTGAAGCTGGTTCGCGACCGCGACCTGTTTCGGACGATTTCCAGCTTCTACGGCGCGGAGAAGGCGCGCGAGATCCGCACCTCGCTCGATCCGCAATGCCTGTCCGGCTTCCGCAAGAACGACAATTTCGAGATCGAGCATTCCGACGTCATCCTCACCGTCGACAACGGCGATTTCACCTTCCTCGATTGCGCCTATGAGGAACTGCTGCAATCGCTCGGCCCTATCAACGACACCGCGAGCGTGCCGTGGACCATGTTCAACGACAATGTGTCGATGGGCTATTTCGACGTCTACGACCAGTACATCCTCAACCTGCTCTACGATCCCCGCATCAAACCCGGCATGACCGTGCAGGAGGTCAGGGCGGTGCTGCCCCAGGTGCTCGCCGATGTGCGCGCCTGGGTGAAGCGCGTGAATGATTTGAAGGAGTGAGGCGCGTCTTACCCTCCCCTGGAGGGGGAGGGTCGGCTCGCGGCGCGTCAGCGACGTGAGACGGGGTGGGGTGAAAGTCTCTCCACCGAAGCGCTGCCCGTGTGGAG
>NZ_JBFRFR010000148.1:0-20109 GCF_052114925.1 Bradyrhizobium sp. 2TAF36
TCCATGGCGCGATAAAAACGCTGGAATCTCCGGTTTTGTCGCGGCGGAATATCCTGCCCGTCGGCCTCCATGAAAAAGCCCGGCGCGAGGCCGGGCTTATGGTTCTATGGCAGCGTTCTGTGGTGGCGCCGCTACTGCGCCATTTCCTTGGGCTCAGCCCGCAGCAGATCATCCTCAAGCTTGCTCGTGCGCGCTAGAATGTCGTGAAGACAGAAAGACAGCGCTTCGTGGGCCTCTTCATAGGCTTGGCGGAACGGCTCACCCAAGCCATCCAGTACTCGAATGCTGACGATTGTCATTTGACGGAGTTCGTACAGTGCATCGCCGGCCTCTGCGGCCGCAGCGGGACGGTTCTTCATGCCGCCGCCCTCCCGATTTGCTCAGCCAGAAACCTTTCGGCGATGGCGAGGACATCGTGGAGCGACTCATCAAAGCAGTTGTCGTGCCTGCCGTCGACACGATCCCTCCCGTCCGACACGCTGTTGACATACGTCACGAGCGCCAGCAGGCCATGCATGGTTATCGGCACCGTGGAGACCAGGCGGTCCGTAGCCCTTATTTCTCGGTTACCGTACTTATCCGCCTTCTTTGGATCGGGACTGAGGGTGCCGGGAACGAGTACGCGGAGCACCTCGGCAAACTCCCGCATTGCCCGACGATGTTTCTCGATCGCGGCGTACACCGGATCGGTGATGTTGTTTTCAGACGTGTTTAAGGGTGGCGTGCTAAGATATAAATTCATGACGTCAACAATAAATAACGTTAAAAAATCGAAGCGAGGTCGCCCACCCGTTGAAAGCGAGGCGATCACCGTTCGCATGACCGCTGAATTCCTCAAAGACCTGGACAGCTGGCGCCGCAAGCAAGATGACCTGCCGGGCCGTCCCGAGGCCGTACGCCGGCTGGTCGAGATGGGGCTGAAGGCGAAGTCGAAATGATGGCCTTGATGATCCTCGTATAAGGCGCGTCGCGCATTCAGCAATCGAGCATGCCCCCTCGTCTCGCGGACCCCCAGCCCTTGCTCATTCCGTGTTTCGGTTAGCCCCATGATTGCAAGCTGCGGGTTCACAGACTGAGCATCATCGCGTGAAACCATGGCCAGCCGCACGAAACTGCCCACTGAGCACGAAGGATTTCACCGAGGCGTTTTTTACGCGGTAAGAAAGGACGAAGCTTCGGGCCTGTGGCACTATTTATTCACGATTGGCGACACAGCGAAGGCCGGAAAAATAGAGGCCCGCCTTGGTCTGCTTGCCGTCCGGCGCGTCCGATCGCTGATTGACCGGGCACTTGGCGCCGCGCCTGAGGCCGCAGACTGAGGCCTCATCATTGCTTTCTGAAAATCTTAGAATTGAAAGTGGCCGTAACTTCGAGAACGGGCCCGGTTCCATTACGAACTTCCACCGCGAAATGCTGCCCCATCGAACCTTCTATGACCGCATCGCGAGCGGCATCGACAAGAGCGCCGAGCGCCATGTCGTGCGCCGTGATGGGACGCGGTACCGCTGGCGGCTTGGCCGCTCGATTTAATGTGACAAATGCAATTAAATAAGATTTAATTGATCTTTAAATCCGCGATAATGGAGCCAAACCATGAAAATCGCGTTCGGTACTCTGCCAACGGCAGCTTTGGCCTTCACCCTGATGTTTTCTGCGCCTCCCGCCTTGGCCTGCAACGGCAATGGCAACTGCGAAAACGCGCCCGGCCAAGTGAAAAAGTATGAGGGGGCCCCCGGACCGATTGCTGGCGCTGGCCTTCCGGTGCTCGCGATTGGCTACGGTGTCTATTGGCTCGTTAAGCGCCGTCGTAAGGTTGACTGACATATATAGTCTCTTGACACCGCTCCCCGGGGCGACGCCTGCCGTGGTCAGCAACGCCGCGCTGGCGAGGCGCTGATTTGCGGCAGGGATGAGCAAAGGTAGTGCGACGGCGCGCGAAGGGTCTCCATCTGTTTGCGGACTTGCGACCGTAGCCGTCGCCAAGACCATAAAGAGCTTCCTGACCTCCGCAACATGATGCGCGAACGCGCGCCAGCGGGCCTGGGTCCTTCAGCCCACCACCGCGTTTTCCCCATGATGAAAGGGCGGATCAAGATAGTTCACTAGGAACGCGGAGCGCCCCACGTTGCTTAAATTGTTGCTGAGCTTGTCCCTCAGCTAGCGGAGCGGCCCCGGCTTTACATTCAAACGCCTCCCGGCCGGGACCGTCTCCCTAAAGGCTGCTCTCCAGTGTAGGCCAAATGGGTTTGGCCTGAGGCGGGCCGAGGAAGGCCGCGATGAAAACATCTATTTTGGCGAAGGATCTGGAGCTTATCGCACTTCAGAAAATTCACGCCTTACCGGGTACGAAAGATGTGGTCTCTGCTCACATAGAGCGCGGTGGCGGCAAATGGGCTCTGATAGCCAGCGCCAAAGAAGGTGCCGATATTCCCCGCATTCAGGACGCAGTGAGGAAAACCGAACGCAACCTGCAGCATCGGTACAAGCTTCGACCAGATTAGTGAACCCCAACATTTTCGCCGGTTCATGGGGAGACGATCCCCGACCGGGAGGTGTTTTAAGGGGGGAGCCAAGGCCGCTCCACCAGCTCTGGGACGAGCCCAACACCATTTAATCACCGCTGGGCGTCCCGCGTTCCTACAACCCGACGGGCTTAGTGATGTAGGTTCGACTTAGCTTTGAGGTCGCAACATTGAAGCAAGAACCAGCGCGATCGGCCGGTCCAATCTGCCCAATCAACCGCTCAAAACAAGCGAGCATGTTCCCGGCGGGATCTCGTTGCATCTAGGCGTTCCCAGATCTTGCTAATCGTCGCCTAATTTATAAAGCGAACTGCCAGCATCAACCGGTCGCCCTGAGTTGGCGGCGACGCGCGGTGATAACAAGACGTGTCCTGAACAAACCCCAGACCCGCTTGACCTTCGATAACGACTTCGTTTTCGATTCCATATTGCCGTCGTACATCAGCTTCACTCGCCCTGACCGAGCCTATCAGCATGCGAAGCGGCTTGCGATTGTGTGATCGCTTCATCATGACATGCGCACCAGAATAGCGGTCGGTGGCTGTTATGTAGAAGCTGGCGTAGACGAAATTGTAGCCCATGACGTCGTAATGATAGTCGATGACATGGTGCTTCAGCTTACGCCGCTGTTCGTCGGAGATGTCCGATGCAAAACTCCAATCGAGTATGGTCATTATTCGGCGCGGCTCATGTCCCAGATATTGCCGCACAATCGCTCGTAGCGCCGGATCGTCGATGACTCTCTGCACCGCGGGGCAACGCGCGGGATCGGTTATCCCTCCGATCGGCATAGTCCTTCCGTCGATGCACTTCCCTCGAACAACGTCTGAATATTTGAATGTGGGACCCTTAGGATCGTAAATGGCGTGAAGAGGCTCAGATTTCGCAAATGCCTCAATTTCGGCGACTACGGAAGGCGGGAGTTGCATGCCGATGAATACAGCTTCTTCACGAATGGCTTGCACGATCTGGGAAATGTCGGCTCCGGGAAAAAGCGTCGGAGTGTCTCTGGCGTCGGAGATGGTCGGGCTTCCAAGGGCCGCCAGCTTTCGCGCACCGCTATAGGCGGTTCGGACCGTTTTAAACCTTCCGAGCACGTACGAGAGGTCCGCGTTAGTTATCCGGTTTGCAATGGACTGAAGGTTCATTCGGCAGCTCCATACAATAGGATTGTCAGTGCAAGTTTGGTCTCCAGGTTTATGGCTGAGCACTCCGCCGCCGGTTTCGGAGCGGAGGGCCGCGTAAGAGGTCGGGGGCTAGCGTGCCGGGGAGCTTCTCTACTCTAGCGTGCTTAGAAAATCTTACCTCGCCATTAAAGCATGTCAATAAATTAAATGACAAAAATAATGATGCAATATTAAATACTGCCGCGCCTTTAGAAGCGCCAGTGACTGACAGCCACTATCCCAAGGCAGCCCTTGTTCGGTCAGCCGGTCTTCCGCGTGGCCGCTTTGGCGGCAATTGACTTCGCCGTCACGTTCTCGCCCGCCAGGATCTTCGTCTCGAACTGTCGACGCACGGGCACCTGCAGCGACGGGCTCGATAACGCCAGGAGAACTCGCCAGTTGCGCACCTTCTTGGTGATGTCCGGACGATCGCCGTAGCGTTTCCACACCCGGATCACCTCCGCGACTTCCGCGGGATCTCGCAGATCGAACTGATGGCGAGCGAGACGACCGAACTTGGTATTGCTCGGCGTGTTGTCCAGGATCGCTGCGAGCCTCCTGCCAAGTTCAAGTTTTTGAGCAACGATCCGGCCGTTTGTCTCTTTCAGGGCCCGCCTGGCATCCTCCTTCGCCCGCCTCCTCGCTTCGCGGATCTCCTCCTTGCTCGGTGGGGGCGGAGGCGAAGGCAGGAGGCGTCGCAGCTTGTGCTTTAATATGCGCTCCAACGCGGCCTGCGCCTCGCTCACGTAGAAATATTCCAGCGCCCTCATCTGTTCAAAAACGCTGAGCAGCGGGATCTGGTCGAAAGCCTCAATGAGCGCGATGCCGCGATCCTCGAATGGCCCGATCGTGCCGGAAACGGCTCGCAAGTTCATCTCGGAGAGCGCGCCTTCATTTCCTTCCGACTCCGTGATGCACCGCAAGGTCATAACAACGTGCCCCATGCGATCTTGGTCGAATAGACTGCCGATGTAGAGTTGCCGTTGTAGATAGAGGCGCGCGCTTTCGTCGAGCGCATCAATCTCGAGGCCGTCGAGGATGGGCTGAAGCTTCCGAGGGCACGGCTCTCGCGCCCAGCGGTGCACGGAGGTATCGACAGGCTCGGATGAGCAGCCGCTGTCCTCGTCCTGGGGCCGGAGTTGCCTTGCCATCTGTCCCTCAACCAAACAGACCCTTGGGCGCGGTTACATCCGCCGTCGCCCAGGGTGTGCGAGTGTGACGACGTGCGCCGCGCTCGATTTAAGATAGGACGCGCGAAGCGATCCACAACGTGCGGGCTCTCAATGCGCCCGCTTGCGCTTCGACAGTTGCAGTGTCGTGCGGCCGAAGCCATTCGGGACCACCCGCACGATTTCGTAGACCGCACTGTCCAGCCTGCGGGTCAGCACGTCACCCTTCCGGACGCCGGCGACGAGGCCATCGTCGAAGTTCGCCGACGGATACGATGCGTTCCAGTTGTGCGCGTTGTCGTCTTGCAGCGAGCCGCGAGCGTGCGGCGTCCTTGACGTCGTCGGGCCATCCCAGATGCCCGAGATGTCCAGAATCTGCGCCCGTGAGGTGTCCGCCTGCGACCGGCTGTTGACGTCGACCGCTGGCATCATCGGCAGGATGTCGAAATCCTCGCCGAAAGCCTTTAGCAGCGATGCATTGAGGCGGCTGAGCCGGCCCGGCCGCGGATTGACCGGCGTCGGGATGACCGGCGCCAGCAGGAACAGTAGCGCGCGCCGAGGCCCTCACAACAGCGCGACCAAAGAGCGGCGTGATCGCTTTGTCGACATTGGCTGCAGCTGCGGTCTTGGCCTTCGCGACAAGGCTAACGGAGCCCGAGAATGTCGCTCGCGCGACCGTGCCAATCTTCACCGCTCCGGACGTTGCTAGCGCAGCGCTGGCCACAGTGGCGGCACGGGCGGTGCTCGTCGTCTTGGTGACGGCAACAAGGAACGCACGCAGCGTGGCCAGTTGCATCGACGTCTTGGTCTGAAGCGCGGTCTTGGCGGACAGCGAGGTTCGCGCCGAAGTGCTTCCCAATGTTCTCACGGCAGTCGTTGCGCGCGCGATCATCTCCACAACAGTGCCAGGAACGATCGCGCGAGACGCCGCGGACATCGAAGCGCGCCCGAACATGGCTACACGGCCGACCATACCGCCGCTTGTTGCGGTCCGGACCGTCGCTCCAGCAGCCAGAGCGGCTCTGGCAATAACCGATGCGGCGCTTGTCGCCTGGGATTTGGCGCGGCCCGTGATGGACGCGATGGCCGACAGCCCGCCCCTCGAGCCGCTGGAGAGCTTAGAGCCGCCTCCAGAGATGTCCGTCCGGCGACAGACGCTCTAGCCCGACTGATTACAGCAGCTGTGGCTGATAGCGCCAGCGACGTCGGGACAACGGCGGCATTGAGGGCGCCGGCCGCCTGTGACGACGACCTAGCATTACCCGCGAGGCCGGCTCGTGCGGTTGCGCCCCCCGGCATCTTGAACATGATCGCCGTGCCAGCCGATGACCCCAGGTTCACGGTCGTGGTCAGCACGCCCCGCGTCGCGGGGAAGCAGCGGGTCTGGAAGGCCAGCGTGACGCTCTGCACCAATGAGGATTTCGCGGCAACGCCGGCCTTGCCGGAAGTAGCACCCGCCCGCTGCCAGCCGCGCTGGCCTTCAGCGTGGCCGGCGCATTGGCTGTGAGGACTGCGGCGCCGGAGAATGTGCCTCCTCCCCGTGACGAGACGCGCGCCCTGGCCACCAGTGAGCCAACCTGCCCGAGCCCAAAAACTTCAATAGCGACGGTCACATTGCGCTGCCCCGACGGCGCGGACATGCCGATCGTTTTCGATCCCGGAGATCCAGCGTCTACGTGCGAGGAAGAAACCCGGTACAGCCCAGCGGACAGAACGTCCGCGTCTTGCGACGGCGTCCCGGCCGAGGATGTGAACGTCGCATTACCCCTCGTCGCGATGCTCGAGGATTTGTTGAAGCTTCGACAGCGCCGTCGTCTGGGCCGCTCTTACTGTTGCCGCTACCGGCAGAATCTCGACACTCACCTCAGCACAAATCGCCGCGAGCTTCCTCACTGTTCAACCATCCTCCGATAGAGAGTGCAGCCCGGTCGCGCGTTCCTCTGGCGTCGACCGAGCTGGAGCGCCAGGCCCGCCAAGAACGGGCACCCAGTTTTGAACTTAGGAAATATTGTGGACTGCGCAATGTTGCGCACGAGGCACGAGAATCATCCGATTCTCGTGCCTCGAGGTTGGAGTGCAATAGTGAACTAAGAGCATCGCTATGTATTGGAGAAGTCGCCCAGTTCTGTTCGTGTAGTCAGCACCGGCGCCACGGCTGCCAAATCCACCAATTCCCAGTCTACCAAGCATACCGCACGACGCCCTTACCGGCATAGCTTGTCGTCAGGCTGGAGAATTCACCTTCGAAGGTGGTGGCCGCAGACCACCCGTTTAGCCATTTCATTTCGGCGGAAGCCGTGACGAGCGCAGCATCGTGTGACTGGGCCGCACCGTTGACGACAAAGGATGCGCCCGGCAGCGTCTGGAACGTCGCACCGACAGCCCGGTCAGTGTTGAAATCGTGAGCCCAAGCCGCACGTCCGCGCAAAGTAAAGATGCCATCCTGCACCACAAAGGATTTATCAGTGCGCAAACCCAGTTCGCTCCGCGAGGCGGTGACGCTTTTGGAGCCGTAGGCGAGTGCGAAGGTATTGGCGCCGATGACGGCCTGCTCGGCATAGGCCGGCAGATCGAAGGTCGTGAACTGGCCCGCTGCGTAAGGCGTAACGCCAATCCCCATCCACGGGCTGACAAAACGATAGCCGCCTTCAAGGCGCCCGGACCACGCATTGGCGTTGAACTGCGCGCGCAACTGATCGATGCCTGCGACGGTCACGGTGCGATCGGTGGTGATGTCCTGCCAGGCATAGGCGAGTGCTGCGGAGAGATACGCTGGACCGACGTTGTGCCGGATAAAGGCGCCAGCCTGAAATAGGTCGGAGCGGCCGGAGCCAAGACCGTTTGAAACGCTAAAGTTAGTTCCGCCACCGGCCAGCGCAAAGCCTGCCAGCGTGAACGCCGAAAACCGGTAGTCGGCCCCGACGACACCACCCGCGATGCGGCTGGTTGTACTGTTTGATCCCAGCGCCGCATTGCCGTCGGTGGTCTGCGAGCCGCCATAACCGGCCGACCACACGCTCCAGCGCTGCGTGAACGGATCGGCTATGACCGGAGCCTTGCGATATATCGCGGCATAGGCATCGCGGGCTGCTGCATCGGAGCGCGGCTTGTCTTGCGAGGTGTAGGTCGAGGCGCCCAACGATGCCCCCGCCGAAAGGGTATCGGCGCGACCCGCGATGAACGGATCGGTCAAAAGGCCCAGAAACAGGTTCATCGCATCAAAGGTGGTTTGCTGCGAACCGGTAGCGACTTCACCCGAGGCTTGGGTGAGGCCTGCCGGGGTCAGCCCACCGAACACTAGGGGAATCGCACCATTGCTGTTGAAGAACCCGACGATCGCGTTGGCGACGTTCTGCTGGTTCTGATTGAGGCCACCGCTCGGGGGTGGGATGAAGTTCAGCGTCAGGTTGAGATAAGCGTTGTTGGCGTCGTAGCTCAGGCTGGGTTTGAAATTCGCCGGCAGATTGGTGTTGACCGGACCCGCAAAGGTCCCGCTGACGCCGCCACCGGCGTTGAGAATGGTATATTGCCTCGCCACATAGGTTCCGGCTCCGAAAGCGGCGTTGACCGTGGCGCCACCGAGCGTCGCCGTGCCCGTCACATTGGTGCGGTCGGCGTTCGACGGCGAGACTTCGACCAAATAACTCGCGGCGGCCGTGAATACGAGATTACCTTGTACGGAGAGCAACCCGATCGAGTTGCCGGGTGAAAGCACGCCACCGTTGATCGTGGTATTGCCGACGATGCCGTGGCCGGCGAGGGTGCCACCAGGATTGACTGTCACGGCCGCCGCTGTGCCGTCGACCATCAGCAGTCCGCCGTTGACGACTGCACCGCCATTGAGCGCACCGGTATTCGTCGTGGTGCCAGAATTGTTGGTCAGAAGGCCCGAGACAGTGCCGCCCACGTTGTTGTTGAACATACCAAAATTATTAACCGGACCTGTCAACGTACCCGCATTGTTTGCGACGCCAGAATTGATAAGGTCGTCAGTGATTGAGCCACCCGCGGCGACCGTTACCGTCCCTGCATTGGCCAAGTTATTAGTGCCGATATTGATCGAGCCCGTTGGCCCGACATTCAACGCCGCGCCGGCGAGGACATTGATAGCACCGCTGGGCGTTCCGCTAGAACCGATGCTACCCGTCACATTCAAAGTGCCCGCGTTGACATTGGTCGCGCCGGTATAGGTGTTGGCGGCCGCAAGAGTGGTCGTTCCCGAAAGCACGTTAACCGCACCATTGCCAGTAACCGTCGACGCGAATACGTAGTTGCTAGCGGTGTGATTGAAGTTGAGCGTGCCGCTGCCAGCCCCGAATTCAACCATAGCCGCATTGAGCGTGCCTGGCGCAGCCGCTGCGCTGCCGGGCGCTGCACCGATGTTCAAACTTCCATTCGAACCCGACTGATTGGCGACAAAAGCTGTACCGCCACCGCCAGCAACGCTCACCGTGGAGCCGTCGGCAATGGTAAGCGAGCCAGTGCCGAAGCGACCGACGAAAAGTGCGATCGAATTGATCCAGTTGGAGCCCACACCAGTGACCGTTACCGCACCCTGCGAGCCTGCTGCAAACGCGACAAAGCCGTTCGTGTTGCTAACCGCCCCTCCATTTGCGATGGTCAGCGTGCCCGTGCCGATGGTGCCGATGGAAAGCAAGCCGCCGTTGTTCCAGGTTGAACCGGCGCCGGTGACCGTCGCTGCTCCCTGAGACCCGACAGACTCACCGATATCGGCGCCAACGGAAAGGTTCACTGTCCCGTTGTTCTGGATTGTCAACGCGCCGTTCAGGACTTCAAGAATATCGCCAACAGCTGCTCCTCCAGAAACCACTGTTGGATTGGGCGTGATCGTATTTAGGAAAATGGTCCCGCTCGTCGGCACGACACCGGTGTTCCAGTTGCTCCCGGTGAACCAGTCGGTCGATGTAACTCCGGTCCAGTTTGTCTGCGCGTGAGCAGGTAAACCAATGACCAGCAATGCGCTGGCAAATAGGCCGCTCGCCCAAATTGTTCGCCGCGGCCGAGTACCCACGATTTGGGGAACGCAAAAAGTCACTGAAACCTGTTCCAGTTTCTGTGAGGCTCGTACAGGTTAAGCCTGAGCTAGGGAGTTGGGCCCGAAATCGCGGTTCAATTGTGAAGAGCGGTGCTAAGAGATTCTTTATTTTGAGATGTTGCAAAAATGGCTCACTGTGAGCCACACCTTAACCCGCTGCCCCAATCCGAACGCTGGCGGGAACTGCGACCGGGCCTGTCATTCGGCCTGCAATATTGGCTCTGACTCATATGTGGAACGGCCCGGGCTGCAAGATCTTTCTCTGGTTGAACAAGGGATGACGGTGCGGTCATATGTCCGGCCTTTGAACGCGGCACCCGGCCGCTGGCCACGATGATATCCGCGGAAGCAATCGCCCAATCACAAGCTTGATGATCGAGGTCGCGCCGACGATCAAGAGCGTCCGGAGTTGCCGATTTCCACGTTTTGATATCGCCACGAGCCTTTCTTTCCCGCCGCTAGACCGTGCCCTCGGCGTTAGCCCCGTCCAAGCCGCAAAATCTCGTGCGGTCGCAAAGCCACGAGGATCCAAGACCGATGTCCGAACAGTAGCTGCGATGAGAGGACCGACACCGGGTATGCTCATCAGACGCCTAGCATCTGGATCCTTTCTGACGACAACCATAATCTCCCTGTCAAGCTTCTCTATGCGGGTTGTAAGTAGCTCAATCTGTTCAGCGAATTGGATCAGGGCAAAGCGGGCGGCGCCGGGGATCCTGTTATCTCTTTCATCGCGAAGCAGCACCAGGAGCTTCGCGATGCTTGCCATGCCTGTCCCCGCGATGATGCCCAACTCGGCCATATGAGCGCGCAGGGCATTTGCAGTCTGGCTGCGCTGCTTCATCAACATCTCTCGCGTTCGCAAAATCATGCCGGCTGCTTGTTGTTCGACGGTCTTCACCGGTACGAACCGCATTGTCGGGCGGGTGACCGCCTCACAAATGGCTTCAGCATCCGCCATGTCGGTCTTGTTTCGTTTGACGTAGGGCTTCACGTAGGCTGGCGGCATCATGCAGACCGAGTGGCCCAAGGCCGCGATCTCGCGCGCCCAGTGATGTGCACTCGCACAAGCCTCCATGCCTACCAAGCAGGCGGGGAGTCCTCGAAAGAATGGCAACACCTGCGATCGTCGCAACGTGCGCCGAACCAAAACTTCTCCGTTTTCGGCGATGCCGTGAACTTGAAAGATCGACTTGGCCAAATCCAAACCCACCGTGATAATCTTTTCCATGGAACGGTCCTTCCTTTGTGGCGCCTCTCCAAGCGACCACGTTAGGCACTTTTGATGCCGGTTCGAAGGGCCGTTCCACACCATCAATTTTGATGCAGTTCGAGGGATGTCTGGCGCTTTGATTTGGGGGAGAATCAGCGCCATGCAGCAGGCACTCCAGCGCTCCAGTCTGGTGCCGAGTGGATTTGTTGTAGAGAGTGCGTACTACGAAGGTGATAAGGCTGTTATTGCGGTCCGGGCGTCGGGAAGCATTGGTCTGTGCCCATCTTGCGGAACGGTTTCCCGACGCGTCCATAGCCGATACCGGCGTCGTGTGACTGATCTTCCCCTTTCGGGGCGGATCGTACAGCTTCTGGTGATTGCTCGTCGCTTCCGTTGCGGCGCCGTCCTATGCGGGCGCCAAATCTTCACCGAGCGCTTCGCCGAAGGGGTGCTGGCACCGTCGGCGCGACGCACGGCAAGGCTGGACTCTATCGTCCATCACCTCGGTCTGGCACTTGGCGGTCGACCGGCAGCAGGCTTCGCAAAACGGCTAATGCTGCCGGTGAGCAAGGATACGCTCCTTCGCGTGGTCCGACGCCGTAGCCGTCCGCCAGCTGATCCGCTCAGGGTTATCGGCATTGAYGATTGGGCCTGGCGGCGCAACCACAGATACGCCAGCATCATCTGCAACCTGGAGCGGCGCCGAGTAGTCACCCTGCTCCCGGATCGGGAGCCCGCAACTGCCCAAGCCTGGCTCGCTGCTCATCCCACGATCGCGATCGTTGCCCGTGACCGTGGTGGGGGATATGGCGAAGCGACAGCAAGAGCCTTACCGCATGCGGTACAGGTTGCAGATCGTTGGCATCTGATGGAGAACGCCAGTCGGGCCTTCCTCGATGCCGTTCGCAAATCGATGCGCCAGATACGCACAGTGATCGGCGCGACCACGATTGATCCCAAGCTGCTAACAGCCGCAGAGCGGATCCAGTATGAGGGTTATCTGCGCCGCGAGGAGACCAATGCGGCTATCCTGGCTCTGTCGAAGAATGGCATACCYATCAAGCAGATCGTGCGTCAGACTGGTCACAGCAGGCAGCTGGTACGGCAGGCGATTCGCGGCGAACGACACGATGTCTTCCGGACCCGGCAAAGTTCGTTGGACTTACACTTGCCGTGGCTCGACGATCAGTGGGCGTCCGGCTGCCGAAACGGGGCTGAACTTTGGCGTCGTTTAACGGCGCGTGGCTTCAGAGGCTCGCTCCGCGTCATCAGCGAGTGGGCGMCCCGCAGACGAAGGGCTGAAAAGCCCGACGCACGAAACCTTCAGCGGATTCCATCGGCCAGAACGATCGCGCGCCTCATGACAATCGGCGGAGATCTGCTCACGAAAGCAGAGACCGTCACGGTCGCGGCAATCGAAGCTGGCGTACCATCCTTGGTCGAGGCTCGCGAGATCATCGCCGAATTCCACTTGATGATCCGACGCAGAGCCGAAGCAGGGCTCACGCCGTGGATCGACCGCGCYCGCGCCAGTCTCGTGACTTCCTTCGCCAGCGGCGTCACGAAGGATGAAGCGRCGGTTCGGGCGGCAATCACTTCGCCCTGGTCCAACGGACAGACTGAAGGTCAGATCACCCGCCTCAAGCTCGTGAGAAGGCAGATGTACGGTCGCGGGAAAATCGATCTCCTTCAGGCCAGGCTAATCGGTGCAGAATAATCGGAGCTGCACCAAAATTGCGTCAGAGCCAATATTGCAGGCCGAATGACAATCAAGCCCTCGCAACGCGCGTAGCGCTTCCACGAGAGGTCCCATCGTCCAATCGGCAGCTATGGCGCTGATGCGGCCGACGAGTTGGTCGCGCCGTTCCAGGGGTGTCAAAACTGCTTCTAGATAGTCCTGGAAGACAATCTGGTGCGCGGGCTGATCGAATGTCTGGCCTGCAAGCCACGAGCGGTGTCGTTGAGTCCAGTGTTTGCCGGTATCGTAGGCGCGGCCGTGGCGCAGCAAAAATGCCAGCAATTGCTGTCGCGCCCGCATGAGGTGCATCGATGCGTCTATCCGAGCCCGGATGAGATCACGCATGGCCTCATGTCCCTCGTCTGGGACCCATACCCGCGTGAGGTCGCCAGAGCGGTGCAAAATTGCCAGCTTCTGGGAGTCGCGGCGATCAGTCTTGATCCGTTCCCCCGGCTTGCGCGGGATCATGGATGTTGCGGCGACAGTGCAACCGTTTCCCAGCGTGTTCAGCTGGCGATAGATGACATAGCCGCAAAAGCCAGCTTCGTAACAGAACTCCAGTCGATGGCCGTCCTTGGGCAAGCGTTTGCTCAGCTTGGATAGCGCTGCCGGCGTGTTTGGTACGGCTCCGATGAAATTGACCGCTCCTTCGCGTCCGTCTTCTGCCACCGTTACCGAAATGCTGACTTTGTGAACGTCGAGCCCTACGTAAAGAACCTTCTGCATCTGCACCCTCCGATGTCGAGCCGCCGCGCCTTCATACGCGGCGGCGGCTCGACTGTGACGGAGACCGGTGGCGCCGCTATGCTGGCGCTAAAGGACATACGGACTTAGATCTCAAGCGTCGGAATGTTGAGCAAGTCAACGCAGGTGAGAACAAGAGCAAGAGTGAGAGAATCAAAAGAGGCACCCGCAGGAGAGTCAGCATAGCGCCGACGCGGTACGCGGCGGGACCCGGGACCGAGTGCAGTCGCGAGATGAAGTAACCGGGCACCGGCTTCTCGGGCGCATAATACGTCGATCGATTCGCCCAACAAGATGAACTGGAGATCCTGATGAATTACTTCGCTGGACTCGACGTGTCTTTGAGGCGCACCGCGATCTGCATCGTTGATCAAGATGGAAATATCGTCAGGGAAGGAGTGACGGATACAGAACCCGAGGCGCTAATTTCCTGGCTGAGAAATACCCGCTTCGCTCTGCAGCGCGTTGGGCTGGAAGCCGGTCAATGTTCTTCCTGGCTGCACAAGGGACTTTCGGGAGGCGGATTACCAGTCATTTGTGTTGAGACCCGGCACGCAAAGAGCGTGATGCAAGCTCAGACCGTCAAGACGGACCGCAACGATGCTCGTGCGCTTGCGCAAATGATGCGAACAGGGTGGTTTAAGGCGGTTCACATCAAATCTGAAGCCAGCCAAAAGCTACGAGCGCTGATGGGCAGTCGCCGGTGCCTGCTCGACAAGCAACGCGACCTCAACAATCATATTCGGGCGGCGCTTCGAACCTTCGGATTCAAAGTGGGCCTTATCGGCCAAAGCCGCTTTGAAGAACGTGTACGCGAGCTGATCGTGGCTGACGGAGATTTACAGGCCCTCGTCGTTCCATTGCTCGAAGCCCGGCGCATCCTCGGCGAACAAGCGCGCGTGTTGGCGTGCCTGATTGGGCGCCTGGTTCGGAGCGATGCTATTTGCCGCCGGTTCATGACAGTTCCTGGCGTTGGCCCCCTGACAGCATTAGCATTCAAGACGACCATCGATGACCCAGGCCGCTTCCGTAAATCACGGCATGTTGGCGTCCATCTTGGACTGACCCCAGGCAAATACGCATCCGGAGAGGTCGATTACAACGGGCGCATCACCCGATGCGGCGATGCCTTTGCTCGAGAACATCTCTTTGAAGCGGCGCACTCATTGATGGTCAACACCAGACGATGGTGCTCGTTAAAGGCATGGGGCATCCGCATCGCTAAGCGCAGTTCCATGAAAAATGCGCTGGTCGCGGTGGCTCGCAAGATATCCGTCATACTGCACCGTATGTGGTGCGACGGCAGCGACTTCCGGTGGGAGAGATCGGAGGCCGCAGCGGCAGCCTGACACCCGAATGAACTGATCAGCAGAACACGGCCGAAAGGCTGTCAAGGAGTCCGGCAGGACGAGGAATGGCGAGGGTGATAACCGGTCTGCAGCGCGAGCCGATTGCTTCGTAACTGCGTTCCCGAGATGGTCCCGCCACTTCTTCACGAACATCATCATGAGGCGGGAATCCCGACCTCGAAGAGAAGCGCGATCGCCGGATCGCTTTGACGCCACGGTAGGGTCGGAAGGCACAGCCACAATGCAGTAATTAGACCAGATTTGGTACTTGACGTCCCAACCCCGGTTAGAGAAGACCGGTTAACAAGGCACCCGCGCGACGGGCAGTGATAGCGGTGCCGCGAAGCGGCAGCCCTTCGTGCGAGTGCCTCCGGCGAGCGACACATTATATTTGCTTGCGCGAGGGATCGAAGCCGGATGGCGTGCGCCGTTGTGGCGTGAAGAAGAAGGGAGTGTTCGAAAGAATAGAGCCTACTGGTTTGGCTCTTATCTGCCCGACTTACCGGTGTCGGAAACGACTGAGACCTCGAAAGAGGAACGGGACCAGAGCATGTCGGGAAACGTCTCGAAATCGGGCGCCGCAGCCCGGTGGAGAGCACAAGGTAAGGTGTGCATGGTTGAAGCTGTATTGCCTGAATCCCAGTTTCCAGTTGCCAAAGGGCTGGCGGTAGCGAACGCGGCTGACACGCTACGCCACGCGGGGCAAATCGCACCGGCCAGTGCGATCCGCCACCAGTCTGCGTGGGACGACCTCCGTCGGAGGGTCAAGGAAGCGAATGGGACACCTAAACACACCGTAACCCCCTACACACGCAACTACGGGATCGCCTGCAGCAGGTTCGTTCGCGAACCTGTATGGCGACGGAGCCGTCGTAGTACCCAAATGCCCGGCGTAACGGCCGGGACAGCCGCCGCGAGGCGGACGATCACGCGTATAAGGCCGGGTGACCGGTTCGAAAGCGCCTCCGATCGGGGGAAGGACGATGCCGCTAACAACGGCATATGCAGTATGCGTAGAAGAGATTCTTCAACGGAGAGGTTCTGCTGATGCAGGCCGTTACCATCCAGAGGAGAATTGAATCACTTCCGACCTTGTCGCGGTCGGGCAAGCGGATCAATGGCCTTCACCGCCTGATGAGATCTCCATTTCTCTTCGAGCGGGCCTACGAAAAGGTCTCCCAAAATAAGGGAGCCTTGACGCCCGGTGTTGACGGCAAGACCTTCGACGGCATGTCGCTGGCGAAGCTCGCCGACCTCGCTTGTCGCGTGGCAGAGGGCACATATCGCTTCCGACCTGTCCGCCGGGTTTGCATCCGGAAGGGCAACGGCAAGACACGACCGCTGGGAATTCCCACGGTGGAGGACCGACTCGTTCAGGAGGCGGTCAGGACCATCCTCCAGGCAATCTATGAATCTGTGTTCCTGGATGAGTCGCATGGGTTCCGCCCCAGGCGGTCCTGTCACACCGCGCTAAATCTCATCAAGAAGACTTGGACGGGTTGCAAGTGGCTGATCGAAGTGGACGTGCGTGGGTTCTTTGACAACATCGATCATGACGTCCTGCTCAGGCTTCTCAAGAAGCGGATCGATGATGACAGATTCATCGGTCTGATCGAAGGAATGCTGAAAGCGGGCTACATGGAAGATTGGGTCTATGGACGCACATACAGCGGTACACCACAGGGCGGAGTCGTATCGCCCTTGCTCGCCAACATCTATCTGCATGAGCTGGATCAGCACATGCAGGCGTTGAGGGCGGGATTCGATAGAGGCCGCGACCGACGCGCATTCCCGCCCTATGCGGCGTTGCAAAGGCGCGTCCTTGGCCTCCGCCGGAAGATTGAGCGGCTGCGCGCCAACGGCGCGGAACTGGCCGAGATCAATGCCGCAATGGCAGAGATCAAAGCCATTAATAAGGAGAGACGGAAACTACCTTCCCGTCGATCCCATGGACCCCAACTTCAAAAGGCTCCGCTACTGTCGATACGCCGACGACTTCCTGATCGGCATCATCGGCAGCAAGGAGGAGGCTCGTGAGACCATGGCCTCTGTCGAGCGATTCTTGACAGAGACGCTGAAGCTCGCGATCTCGCCCGAGAAGAGTGGGATTCAGGCCGCCTCAAAGGGAGTGACCTTCCTCGGCTACCGCATTGTGGCGTACACGTCCTACGGGGGTGGACGAAAGTCCAACCGCAAGGGACCGGCAGCACGGACATGGCGCGTTACGCGTCGGCCGACTACCGGCAATATCAGTCTGCGTGTGCCACGCAAGCGGATAACCGAGTTCTGCAAACGGCATGGCTATGGCGACCTCGCCAGGAAGACCGGCCGCGCTCGTGAGCAGTTCTTGGTCACCAGCGACACTGCGACCGTGCTCGCCTATAACTCAGAGTTCCGTGGTTTTGCCAACTACTACTCGTTTGCCGATGACAACAAACGTGCCTTGGGAGTGCTGGAGCTCGTTGTGTTCCGCAGCCTCATCAAGACGCTGGCGTTGCGCCATCGAACGACGAGGGCACAGATCATGGCCCGTCTGTGGAAAGGGTCGGATTACGAGGTGTCCTCCGTAGTCCGAGGCAAGCTTCGCACGATCAAACTGTGGAGACTGAAGCACCTCACGCGAACCTTTTGGATAAGTCAAGGAATTGACGATCTCACAAGAGGCGCGTGGTGGGTCACAAACTCGAATGACCTAATCGATCGCCTGCATGCTCGCCGATGCGAAGCATGTGGCGGTACGACAGGACCATTCGAGATGCATCACCTCCGCCGCGTGCGAGACCTGCAGAGTGGGTCGCTGATAGTCTGGAAACGGTCCGGTTGGCGGCGCAAGACGATCGTCCTGTGCCCGTCGTGCCGGGTGGCCGTCTCCAATCGAGAGCATACGCATATGGAAAGCCGTGTGCATCGCAAAGGTGCCCGCACGGTTTGGGGGGAGGCGTAGGGACATCCTCCGCGGAGGTGTCCCACGCCTACCCTACCGAGACGCGGACGCGGCTCGGTTCACGAGAGCCAGATGCGGCGACAGCCGCACGCGTACGAAATCAGGATCAAATAAGACAGCCGCGGAGAGTGAGCCGATCCAAGATTCCATCTTCGGCCCTCGAACGATTTCGTCGCATCTCAAGACAATGTGAGCCGCCTGATYGAGTTTGATTCCTCTTGCGTGATCGCATTCCTACAAGGCGGCGGCTTGATCTCCGTGCCGGTGCTTGCAGTTGCGCCAGCCGACGAAAGTGCGATCTTCCAATTGCCTTGGCACGGTGCTGTCACGACTGGATAATTCTGATGGATTCTGTTAGGGGCAATATTGGCCAGCGCCTGGTGTCGCGCGACCAAGCTGCCTCATACTGTGGTCTGTCCGTTAGCACCTTCTCAAACTGGGCAAGGATCGGAAGACTACCTTCCGCACTTTCTGGCACATCGCGATGGGACTTGAAAGCGATTGATCTCGCGTTAGACTCGCTGAGCGGATTACCCATCACTCAAACTTCCGACGATGCAGCATCCGCCCTGGACGAGTGGAGAGCGAAGCGTGCGCGTCAATCTCGAAGGCATACATAAAGTAAAGGTGACGCTCTCAAGCGGCGAGCCAAATGACGTACTATTACGCCTATCGCGGCGGTCCCCAGATCAAAGCAGAGCCAGGCACGCCAGACTTTATCCAGCAATACCAAGAGGCGCATTCGAACTTATGGCAGCCTCGGGCCGGCACCTTCGTGTCAGTCATCGCACGATACAAAGCGGCACCGGAATTCACCAAGATCGCGGCGTCCACCCGCCGTGACTATTTGAGGTACATCAAGCTCATTGAGGATGAATTCGCTGACCTGCCGATCGCCGCTCTCGCCGATCACAGGATTCGCGGCGACTTCAAAGGCTGGCGCGACAAATTCGCCAACACGCCGCGCAAGGCTGATCTCGCCTGGACGGTGTTGGCGCGCATTCTGTCCTTCGCGAAAGATCGCGGCATTATCACCAGCAATCCTTGCGAGCGTGGTGGTCGGCTCTACGTCGCAGACCGCCGAGACAATATCTGGACCGAGCAGGACATTGCCGCAGTTCTATCAGTTGCATCTGAAGAGATCAGGTTGGCGCTGATCTTGGCTTTATGGAGCGGTCAACGACAAGGCGATCTTTTGCGCTTACCTTGGTCAGCCTACGAGAGCCCTCATATTCGTCTCCGCCAGTCGAAAGGCGGGGCCGCGTAGTGATGCCTGCCGGCACTCCCTTGAGAGCTCTGCTCGACACCACGCAGCGTCGGGGACCTCTTATCCTGACGAACACGCTCGGCCGGCCCTGGACTTCCGACGGCTTTCGAACATCGTGGGCAAAGGCCTGCGAACGGGCGGGCATTGGCGACCTGACGTTTCACGATTTGAGGGGCACCGCAGTGGTTCGGCTGGCGATCGCTGGCGCCAGCGTACCGCAGATCGCGGCTGTGACCGGCCACTCGTTGAAGGACGTCGAGAGCATTCTGGATGCGCACTATCTTGGTCGCGACATTCAGCTTGCAGAAGCTGCGGTGCTCAAGCTCGAAGCGAGAACAGAACTGTAAAACGACCTGTAAAACGAGGTCGCCTACTCTACCAAGCCAGATGCTAAGTGCTTGATTTATATGGTGGGCGCACCAGGGTTCGAACCTGGGACCCGCTGATTAAGAGTTCAAAACCAGCGCTTCGCTGCCATTTCTAAATCTGCTCTACGCTACGACGAACCTTCAGAAGCCCTTTGTTTTACAGGGTTTTGTCGCATAGCTTCGCAGTACTTCGAACCCACACCTCCAAACACCTCGGTTCGCCAACACCGTTTGAAAACCGTTTTAGTCGACTGGCTCCCCCCAATGAACGACATTCGCATGCCCCTGAGCGATAAGAGCATCGCTCAGTTACCCACCCCGAAGGAGGCTGGTATCTAGCCCGCGACACCGAATTGAAGGGATTCTTCGTCGTCGTCGGGAAGAGGAAAAGAACCTTCACCGTCCAAGGCGATCTCCGGCAGGGAGTGACCTTGCCCCGCGGGTTTAATCCAGTTTGAAGTTCGTTCTGGCCCACGACAAGGACCAGAGCATGAAGCGCAGCCGCTTTTCGGAAGAGCAGATCATCGGGATCTTGAAGGAGCATGAGGCCGGCGTGTCGGTCGCCGATCTGTG